>NZ_JBHUDD010000040.1:0-29163 GCF_042677865.1 Lacimonas salitolerans
CGGCATCTTCTCAAGCGTCGCGACCACGGATTCTCATCCTGATTGACGCGCTCTTCTCATCAAGTTTGTCGCGCTACAGCTGGGGCCGACCGCCAGCCTGCGTCCCTTTGTCGAGGCCCGCATGGGCGATGAAACGCTGGTGCGGCTGGGTGGCGATCTGACCCTTGGCAGGCCGGGGCAGGGCGATCTGCTGATCCGGGACGCGGTGTCGGGGCATCGCTATCACGGGCTGCGCGGGGAGGGTCAGGGGCTGTCCATGGTGCTGGGTGCCGATCTGGCCCATGTGGTCGACAGTGTCTATCTGCCGCCCGATCGCGGGCTGATCCTGACCGATGCGCGCGCGCGTGTGCGGCTGGGTCTGCATCATCAGGGGCAGCGTGCCAGCCTGTTCTACGGGCTGACATGGCTGGGCGAAGAGTTTGCCGCGCAGCCCGAGGGACAGGTGATTGGCACTTTAAGGTTGTATTTTCAATTCTAGGTCGCGTTTTACGTGGCAGATGAACAACAGCCCGTAACCTACTGACTTTAGTTTCTTTCCGCATGGAACCCTGTCTGCTACGGTTTGAGCAATAATAAAACCGAGGCAGACAGACAGGTAGAGCAATGGGGACGGGCTTTGGGGGCACGTTCGTCATTTCCTGGTCGCAAACAGATATTGACGGTCTTGAGGCCGCACCAATCGAGTCACTCGCTGTCGGGGCATCCTGGTCGTGGCGGGGTGATGCGGTGCGGGTCGATGGCCCGGATGAAATCTTGCGACTCGAACAGGCGGACGGCGAGGAGAACATCCGCAGGCGCGCAGCACGCATGGTGCGGCGACTGGTGGGCGCGGCGGTCAGCGGCGCGCGCGACCTGAGCAAGGTCGAGGCGCACGACCCTCTGACCGATTGCGCCATCGTCGTGACCGACGGGGCGCAGACCTTTACCATGACGGTGATCGAGGTCGGCAATGGCGCACCGCCGTTGCTGATGTTTCTGGAGCGCATGCCGCCCAGGAACCACGAGCTGTGGGTCGTGCATCACGCGCTGGATAACCTGTTGCAGCAAAACCCCATGGGGCCATCCAGCGGCGGGGTGATCTGTTTCACCCCCGGCACGATGATCGCCACGCCGGCTGGCCCGCGCGCGGTCGAGGATCTGCGCGAGGGTGACAGGGTGGCGACCAAGGACAATGGCGCGCAGGACGTGCTGTGGATCGGCAGCCGCCGGATGACCGGCGCGCGGCTGTTTGCCCTGCCCAAGCTGCGCCCGATCCGCATCCGGACCGGGGCGCTGGGGATCGAACGCCCGGATCAGGAACTGCTGGTGTCGCCCGAGCATCGCATGCTGGTGCAGGGCCGCGCGGCGCAGGCGCTGTTCAACACGCCCGAGGTGCTGGTGGCGGCGCGCGATCTGGTCAACGGATCGACCGTGGTGGTGGACAGCGTGCTGCGCGAGGTGACTTACATCCACCTGCTGTTGCCGCAGCATCAGGTGCTGTGGGCCAATGGTGTGGAAAGCGAGAGCTTTCATCCCGCCAACGCCGCGCTGAGCACGCTGGCCGAGGACGACCGCGCGCGGCTGCTGGCGATGTATCCCGAACTGGAATACGATCCTGCCAGCTTTGGTGGTTATGCCCGGCGCAACCTGTCGCCGTCCGAGGCGGCGATATTGCAGCACGAGGCGGCCTAGCCTGTTGACTCTGATCCGGGCAGGGGTATAAGCGCGGCTTCGTTGGTGTTGGTGGCCCCCGCAAGGGGATGCCTGTCGGGTCGCAAGGCCAAAGGACAACGCCCTTCGCAACTGACCACGAAGGAGACCAGACGGTGACCAAACGCACCTCTGCCAAGTACAAGATCGACCGCCGCATGGGCGAAAACATCTGGGGCCGCCCCAAGTCGCCGGTGAACCGCCGCGAATACGGCCCCGGCCAGCACGGCCAGCGCCGCAAGGGCAAGCTGTCGGATTTCGGTATCCAGCTGCGCGCCAAGCAAAAGCTCAAGGGCTATTACGGCGACCTGACCGAAAAGCAGTTCCGCCGCATCTTTGCCGAGGCCGAGCGTCAGCGCGGCGACACCGGCGAGCTGCTGATCGGCCTGCTGGAGCGCCGTCTGGACGCGGTCGTGTACCGCGCCAAGTTCGTGCCGACCATCTTTGCCGCCCGTCAGTTCGTGAACCATGGCCATGTCACGGTGAACGGCAACCGCGTGAACATCCCCTCGTACCGCGTGAAGGAGGGGGACGTGATCGCCGTGCGCGACAAGTCCAAGCAGATGGCCGCGATCCTGGAAGCCACACAGCTGCCCGAGCGTGACGTGCCCGACTATCTGGATGTGGACAACACCAAGCTGACCGCGACCTTCGTGCGGACCCCCGGTCTGGGCGACGTGCCCTATCCGGTGATGATGGAACCGAACCTGGTCATCGAATTCTACGCACAGAACTAAGCCGGATGCCGGGCCCCGTTGCCCGTGTTGCGCCGCGCTGCAAAGGTCGCCCCGAGGGGCGGCCTTTTTCGTTGCCGGGATCGGCATTGCGGCAACATCACGCAGCGCCCCGGCGTTTCAATCTTTCCTTGCGTCCTGGTCATGGATAGACACGGGGCCAAGGAGAAGCTGCCATGACAAAGATCACCCCCCAGCCCGGAATTCTGGAGATTGCGCCCTATGTCGGCGGTGTTTCGAAAATTGCGGGCATGTCGGATGCCGTCAAGCTGAGTTCCAACGAGAACCCCTTTGGCCCGTCGGAAGCGGCGATCGAGGCGTTCCGGCGTGCGGGCTTCGATCTGCACCGCTATCCCTCGACCGATCATGCCGATCTGCGCGTGGCCATCGCGGCCACGCACGGGTTGGACGCGGGCCGCATCATCTGTGGCGTGGGCAGTGACGAGATCCTGCACCTTATGTGTCAGGCCTATGCCGGGCCGGGTGACGAGGTGATCCACACCGAGCACGGGTTTGCCATCTATCGCATCGGCGCGCTGGCCGCCGGGGCCACCCCGATCGAGGTGCCCGAGACCGGGCGCACCACCGATGTGGATGCCATCCTGGCCGCCTGCACCCCGCACACCAAGCTGGTGTTCATCGCCAACCCCAACAACCCCACCGGCACAATGATCGATGCCGATGCGGTGCGGCGGCTGGCCGAGGGCATCCCCGAGACCGCGTTGCTGGTGCTGGACGGGGCCTATGCCGAGTATGTCGAGGGGTTTGACGGCGGGGCCGCGCTGGTGGGCGCGCGCGACAACGTGGTGATGACGCGGACATTCTCGAAAATCTACGGTCTGGGCGGGCTGCGCGTCGGCTGGGGTTATGCGCCCGGCCATGTGATCGATGTGCTGAACCGCATCCGAGGGCCGTTCAACCTGTCCGGGCCCGCGCTTGTCACCGCCGAGGCGGCGGTCAGGGATCAGGCGTGGGTCGAGAAATGCCGCGCGGACAACACGCGCCAGCGCGCCTGGCTGGCCGCCGTGCTGGCCGGGCACGGCGTGCCCAGCGATGAAAGCCACGCCAATTTCATCCTCGCGCGGTTTGCCGACCCGCAGGAAGCCGAGGCCTGCAACGCCTATCTGCTGTCGCAGGGGCTGATCGTGCGCGGCGTGGCGGGATACAAGCTGCCGGACTGCCTGCGCATCACGGTGGGGGACGAAGCCTCGTGCCGCCGGGTGGCGCATGCGATCGGCCAGTTCAAGGGGGGCGCGCGGTGATCTATGAACGCGTCGCCCTGATCGGGCTGGGCCTGATCGCGGGGTCGATGGCGCTGGCCATGCGGCGGCGCGGGCTGGCAGGCGAGGTGACGGGCTATGCAAGGTCACAGGTCACGCGCGACACCGCCCGGCGCATCGGGCTGGTGGACCGGGTCTGCGACAGCGCCGCCGAGGCGGTGGCCGGTGCCGATCTGGTGGTGCTGTGCGTGCCGGTGGGCGTGATGGGCGACGTGGCGGCGGATATCGCGCCGCATCTGGCGCCCGGCTGCACCCTGTCCGACGTGGGATCGACCAAGCGCGCGGTGATCGACGCGGTGGGTCCGCATGTGCCGCAAGGCGTGCATTTCATCCCCGCGCATCCGCTGGCCGGGACCGAGCATTCGGGGCCGGAATCGGGGTTTGCCACGCTGTTCGACAACCGCTGGTGCCTGCTGGTGCCTGACGCGGATACCGACCCCGACGCGCTGGCCCGGCTGCGCGCGCTGTGGGAAGGGATGGGGGCCAATGTCGACACGATGGAGGCCGATCATCATGATCTGGTCCTTGCGGTGACAAGCCATGCGCCGCATCTGATCGCCTATACGATGGTGGGCGTGGCCGATGATCTGCGGCGGGTGACCGACAGCGAGGTGATCAAGTATTCCGCCGCGGGTTTCCGCGATTTCACCCGTATCGCGGCCAGCGATCCGACCATGTGGCGCGACGTGTTTCTGACCAACAAGGAGGCGACGCTGGAAATCCTGGGGCGCTTCACCGAGGAGCTGTTCGCGCTGCAACGGGCGATCCGCACCGGCGATGGCGCGCATCTGTTCGACTATTTCACCCGCACCCGCGCCATCCGGCGTGGGATCATCGAAGCCGGGCAGGATACCGAAGCGCCCGATTTCGGGCGTACCAAGCGAGGTGATGCATGAGGGTCGCGGGCATCGCGATGGTGATGGTGCTGGCGGGGGCGGCCTGTGCCGAGGCCCCGGATCAGAGCCTGCGCCCGGTGGCCCGCGCCGATGTGCCGGTTCAGCCCGAGGCCGAACAGCCCGCGCAGGGCCTGCGCGGGCTGTTCCGGTCGTTGCGCCCGCAGGCGCGCAGTGCGGGCGTCGAAGGGCGCGCGCAGCAAAGCCGCGCGCAGGCCCGCCGGGGGGCCGTCTGCGGCGATCTGGCCCTGCAGGGCGAGGTGGTTGGCCGGGTGCCGGGCGCGATCAATGGTTGCGGCATCGAGCAGGCGGTGCGGCTGAAATCGGTGTCGGGCGTGCGTCTGTCAACGCCTGCGAAGGTGGATTGCGGCACCGCGAAGGCGCTGAAAACCTGGGTCGAGCGCGGGATGCGCCCGGCGGTGGGCAATCGTGGCGGCGGGGTGGACAGCATCCAGGTGATGGCCAGCTACACCTGCCGCACCCGCAACAACCGGAAGGGCACCCGGATCTCGGAGCATGGCAAGGGCCGGGCGGTGGATATCGGTGGCTTCACCCTGCGCGACGGGGCGCAGATCAGCGTGCTGCGCGACTGGGGCAAGGGCCGCGAGGGGCGCATCCTGCGCGAGATGCACAGCACGGCCTGCGGTCCGTTCGGCACCGTGCTTGGCCCCGAGGCGAACAGGTTTCACCGCGATCATTTCCATTTCGACACGGCGCGGTATCGCAGCGGCAGGTATTGCCGATAGGGCGAGGGGGGCTGTCTGCCCCCCGTCGCGCGATGCGCGACTCCCCCCGAGGATATTTGCAGAGAGAGGAAACGGCGGGCTTAGCGCAGCGTCAGGACAGGCGCGGCCCCGATGGGCACGGGCCCCAGAAAGATGCGGCCTACGCGGAAATCCAGCGGGATGTCCAGCGTCTGGCTGGTGCCCGAGAGTTGCGCCAGCATCGACAGGCCGGTTTCCATCTGATCGGCCAGACCGGGGGGCAGTTGCCCCGAGGCGCGGGCCAGTTGCAGGATCTCGCGCCAGTTGCGCGCCCGGACGGTCAGGCGGCCCGAGGGACGGCCGGTGGCATCCACATCCAGCGTGCCCGCAGCCGCGAGTTCCAGATCACCCCAGCGGGCCTCGGCCAGGTTGACGGTGATCCGGCGGGGCTGCGGGCGGGCGTCCTCAAGGGCGTGGCGGTCCCATGGCCGGTCGAAGGTGGCGTTGATATCGGCGCGAAAGGCGCTGAAGGTCTGGGGCAACCGCTCTTGCCGGTCCATCCGCAGCCGGGCGGCGCGGGCGGGAGACAGGTTGTCGGCCGCAAGGCCCAGATGATAGCTGGCCTCGGATCCTTCGACCCGTTCGACGGCGAGGCGCAGTGCGGTCATCGCGGTCGTCTCGCCCGCCTCGTCGGTGATGGCCAGCGTGTCGGCCACCAGGTTGGCGCGCTTTAGCGGCAGGGCGGTGTCGGCCCCCAGAACGCTGCTGGCCTGCATCTTGACGCTGGACAGGTCGAAGGTCTGACGCGGGGTGGCCAGCGACTGGGTGTCGGGCCATGTGGCAATCACGTGGTTTGGCTGATAGCTGAGCGCGAAAAGCTGAAAGAATGGGGCTTGCCAGGCCCAGCCGGTTCCGGGATCGGCCAGGGTGATATCGGTGAAGGTGGTGTCGAAGCGGTTGGGAAAGCCGCGCACGGTGATGTCCGCGGTGTCGGCCACCCAGCCCTCGGCTCGGCGGGCGTCGAACCAGGCGGCAAAGCCCGATTGCACGGCACTGGCACCCATCCACCAGTAGCCGGCCCAGCCAAGGGCGGCGATCGCGATGACGGCAAGCAATGCGCGCATGGGCAGGCCCTTTCCCTTTGGCGTGCAGTGGTGTTTACAAGGGCCGGACAGGAAGGGCCAGACGCATGACGATGTGGGTTTTCGGATATGGATCACTTTTGTGGAACCCGGGCTTTGAGGTGGCGGGCAGCGTGCTGGCGCGACTGGACGGGTATCACCGCAGTTTCTGCATGCGCTCGATCCATCATCGCGGCTCGGTGGCCGAACCGGGGCTGGTGCTGGCGCTGGACGAATGGCCGGGTGCGGCCTGCCTGGGGCTGGCGCTGGAGGTCGCGGCCGGGCAGGAGGATGCCACGCTGGCCTATCTGCGCGAGCGCGAGCTGATCAGCTCGGCCTATGTGGAAAAGACCGTGCCGCTGGACCTGACCGACGGGCGCCAGGTGGACGCGGTGGCCTATGTGATCGACGCCGGGCACGACCAGTATTGCGGTGGTCTGCCGCTGGAGGAGCAGGCGCAGATCATTGCCCGCGCGGTGGGCGGTCGTGGGCCGAATACCGAATATCTGCACAATACCGTGGCGCATTTGCGCCAATTGAGGATCGAAGATGCTGACCTGGACTGGCTGGACGCAAGGGTGCGTGCAATCATTGGATAATCCTTGGCTTGCCCCCGGCAAGACACTAGGGTTGCGCACAGAAAACAAGTGTCGGGAGCTGTCCTGATGGACCAGCCGGACCGCGAGGCCGAGCCGCAATTCACACGTCCCATGCGTCAGATTTTTCTGATGCTGATCGTGCTTATGCTGACGGCGGGCGTGGTGGCGCTGGCGCTGCCGACCATCTTGCCGATTTTCGAGGCCAACCCCTATCTCAACGGGTTCATCTTCTTTGTCTTCGTGCTGGGGGTGGTGGCCTGTTTCTATCAGGTGGTGCAGCTTTTCAGCTCGGTCCAGTGGATCGGGGATTTCGCTGCCGGGGATGACGCGGGCCGCGCGCCGGTGCTGCTGGCCCCGTTGGCGACCTTGCTGCGCGCGCGGGGGCGGCGGATGCAGATCGGGGCCACCTCGACCCGGTCGATCCTGGATTCCGTGGCCACGCGCATCGACGAAGACCGCGAGATCACGCGCTATATCGTCAACCTTTTGATTTTCCTTGGCCTTCTGGGCACGTTCTATGGTCTGGCGACCACGGTGCCCGCGCTGATCGACACGATCCGCGGCCTGGCCCCGCAAGAGGGCGAAGAGGGGTTGGCCGTCTTTGGCCGCCTGATGGGCGGGCTTGAGGCGCAGTTGGCGGGCATGGGCGTGGCCTTCGGGTCCTCCCTGCTGGGGCTGGCCGGGTCGCTGGTGGTGGGCTTGCTGGAACTCTTCGCGGGTCATGGGCAGAACCGGTTCTACCGCGAGTTGGAGGAATGGCTGAGTTCGATCACGCGGCTGGGCTTTTCATCCGAGGGCGAGGGCCATGCCGATCAGGGGGCGATGGTGCAACTGATCGACCACATGGCCGAGCAGATGGAAGGCCTGCGAGAGATGCATGCGGCGGGCGAGACCGGGCGGCAGGAACTGGAAGGGCAGCTGGGCCTTCTGGCGGCCTCGGTCGAGCGTCTGACCGATCGGCTGGCGGGCACGGGGCAGGTGCATGACGCGCTGACGCGGGTGGCCGAAAGCCAAGAGCGGCTGGTCGACGTGATGTCCGAACGCGAAAGCGGCGGCGAGGGGATCGACGCCGAAAGCCGGATGCGCCTGCGGTCGATCGACGTGCAACTGCTGCGGATACTGGAAGAGATCAGTGCCGGACGGCAGGAAACCACGGCGGAGTTGCGCAGCGACCTGTCGGCACTGACCCGCGCGCTGGAACAGACCCGCCGCCCCGGCCCGCGCAAGATGCGGCTGACCGACAGGGGCCGGCCCGACCCGGATTTCGGGCAGGAGGGCTGATCCATGGCCCTGTCGCGGCGCACAGGACAACGGTTCCAAGGTTCGATCTGGCCGGGTTTCGTGGATGCGGTCACCGGGCTGCTGATGGTACTGGTGTTCGTCCTGACGATCTTCATGGTCATGCAGTTCGTGCTGCGCGAAACCATCAGCGGGCAGGACAGGCGGCTGGATGCGCTGTCGTCCGAGATCGCCGCATTGGCGCAGGCGTTGGGGATGGAGCGGCAGCGCAGCGCCGAACTGGCCGATCAGGTGGGATCGTTGGGCGCCACGCTGGACGAGGCGCAGGCGGAGTCTGCCGCGCAGTCGGCCTTGATCGAGTCGTTGCGGGCCGATCTGGGCGACCGCGAGGCG
Source organism: Lacimonas salitolerans (assembly GCF_042677865.1). NCBI lineage: Bacteria > Pseudomonadati > Pseudomonadota > Alphaproteobacteria > Rhodobacterales > Paracoccaceae > Lacimonas > Lacimonas salitolerans. The sequence continues at coordinate 8,653 of NZ_JBHUDD010000040.1, forward strand.
GCGCTGACGGCCGCGCAATCGCGCATCTCGGATTTCGAGGCGCAGGTCGCTGCCCTGATCGCGCAGCGCGACGAGGCGCAGGGCGTGGTGGCCGATCTGCGCGGCGAGCGCGCGGAACTGCTGAATGAGCAGGAGGCGCTGAATGCGGCGCTGGTGCAGGCGCGCGACGAGTTGGACGAGGGGGCCGAGGCCGCCCGGCTGGCGGCGGCGCGGCGCGAGGCGCTGGAGGCGCTGATTTCCGATCTGCGGGCGCGCAATGCCGATGCCGAAGGGACGGTGGCCAGCCTGACATCGGACCTGGAGGGCGTGCAGGAGGCGCTGACCGAAGAAGAGGCGGCCCGGCTGGCCGAGGCCGAGGCGGCAGCGGCCCTGCGCGCGCGGCTCGAAGAGGCCGACACCGAGCTGACCGCGATGACGATGGCGCTGGAGGCGGAACGCGAGCGTGCCGAGGAGACCCTGACCCTGCTGGCCGCCGCGCGCGAGGCCGAGGAGGACCTGAACAGCCGGCTGGCGCAGGCCCTGCTGGCGCGCGAGGACACGCAGGGCAATCTGGCCGCAGCCCTGCTGGCGCGCGACGCGGCGCAAGAGGCGCTGGCCGCCGCAGAGATGCGGATTTCCAAGTTGCAAGACGATCTGGAGCAGGCGCAGCAGGGCCGCGAGGTGACGGTCACCCAGTTGACCGAACTGCAAGAGGCGCTGGCCCGTGCACTGGCCGATGCGGATGAAAACGCCGCCGAGGTTGACGAGCTGCGCGTGGCGCTGAGCGAGACCGAGGCGGCGCTGGCCACGGCGCAGGGCACGGCAGCAGAACAGCTGGAAGCGGTGCAGGCCGAGCAGGCGGCACTGGAAACCCGTCTGGCGCAGGCGCTGGCCGCGCGGCAGAGCACGCTGGACGAGTTGGCGGATGTGCAGCAGGTGCTGGAGCGGGCGCTGGCCGAAAAGCTGGCGACCGAGCGTCAGATCGAGGAATTGCAGGCAACGCAGGCGCAGGACGAGGCCGAGATCCGGGCCGAGCTTGAGCGGGCGCTGGCCGCGAAACTGGCCGCCGAGGCGCGCGCCGGAGAAGCCGAAGCCGCGTTGGAGGAAAGCAACGAGCAGGTGCAGCAACGGCTGGCCGATGCGCTGGCAGCCAGGCTGGCCGCCGAAGAGCAGGCCGAAGCGGCGCTGAACGAGGCCGAGCGGCAGGCCGCCCTGCTGTCGCAGGCGCGCGACGAGTTGCAGGGGGCCGAGGCGGCCAGTACCGAGGCGCAGCGGCAGGAGGCATTGCTGAACCAGCAGGTGGCCGCGTTGCGCACCCAGTTGGGGCAGTTGCAGGCCTTGCTGGATGACTACAAGGAGCGCGAAGCCTCGTCGCAGGTGCAGATCCAGTCGCTTGGGTCCGACCTGAACGCGGCGCTGGCCCGTGTGGCCGCCGAAGAGCGCCGCCGCCGCCAGTTGGAAGAACAGGAGCGCGCGCGGCTGGAGGCCGAGCGGGAAGATCTGGAACGCTATCGCAGCGAGTTCTTTGGCCGGTTGCGCGATATTCTGGGGGGGCAGGACGGTGTGCGGATCGAAGGCGACCGCTTTGTCTTTTCCTCCGAGGTGCTGTTTGCGCCGGGGCAGGCCGATCTGAGCATCGAAGGACAGCGTGAGATCGCCAAGGTGGCCGGTATCCTGCGCAACGTGGCGGATGACATCCCCGATGGTATCGACTGGATCATCCGTGTGGATGGGCATACCGACAATGTACCGCTGTCGGGCTTTGGCCAGCACGCCGACAACTGGGAACTGAGCCAGGCGCGCGCCCTGTCGGTCGTGCGCTACATGGTCGATTTCCTCGGGCTGCCGCCGGATCGTCTGGCGGCCAACGGGTTCGGGCAGTACCAACCGGTGAACCCCGAGGACACGCCGCAGGCACGCGCGCAGAACCGGCGGATCGAGCTGAAGCTGACCGAGCGCTAGTCGACGCGCAGGGTGGTTTCCATCCGGTCAAACGCGATGTCATCGCGGATCAGCGTGACCTCACCCTGATAGGTGCCCGGCATCAGCCCGCGGCGCACCCGCGTGCCGGCGGCGCGGAACAGTTGCGCCTTGGGGTCGGCGATGTCGGCATCATGGGCGAAAACCTCGCGCCCGTCCGGGCCAAGGATGCGCATCCGCATCACATCGCCCGCCTTGGCACCAAAGGCATAGCCCCAGATCACCAGCGCATCGGGGTCGCGCGGCAGGGCTTCGGCATGGGCGGTGCCCTCCTTGATCGCGTCATAGTCGGGCACGCGGTCGGCAAAGCCCGCGTTCAGCAACCCGCCGGGGCTGTACGCGGGTGGATCGGTCCACAGAACGTCGGTGTCAGGCGTGCCGCAGGTGATCTGACCGTCGGGATCGAAGGGATCGACCACGCGGTCGCCCTGTCGCACTGAAAGATGCAGGTGGGGAAACTGCGTGCGGCCGGAATAGCCGACCTGACCCAGCACGGCCCCCATGGCGACGCGCTGGCCCTTCTGCACGGTCAGGCTGCCGCGTTTGAGGTGGCAATACTGGGTCTGCCAGCCATCCCCGTGGTCAAGCACCAGACCGTTGCCGCAATCGCGGCCTTCGAGTTCGGGGGACCAGCCGGTATCGGGCATCTCGTCGCGCAGACCCAGCACGGTGCCGGGGGCGGCGGCCAGCACATCAACACCTGCGTGCATCGCGGCAAAGGAGGGCAGGGCGAAATCCGTGCCCTTGTGTCCGTCATAGGACAACGGCCCGCAAGTGAAATCCTGCGCGCCGGGGCCGGGATCGTGATCGACATATTGCTGGATGAAACAGGTGTCACCAAGGGTGCAGTCGATGGGTTGCGCCAGAGGAAGGTCGCGGGCGGCGGCGGGTGTTCCCGCCGCCGCAAGCAGTGTCAGAAGCGCAACCAGCGCCCGCATCAGTCCGCGGTCAGCAGGGGCGGCTTGTTGCCCGACAGGCGCGGGTGATCCGGCCCTTCGATGCGCAGGTCGATCTCGCCGTTCTTGACGCCGACCTTGACCAGACCGCCCTTGGCCAGCTTGCCGAACAGCAGTTCCTCGGCCAGCGGCTTCTTGATGTATTCCTGGATCACGCGACCCAGCGGGCGGGCGCCCATCTTTTCATCATAGCCCTTGTCGGCCAGCCATTCGGCAGCGGGTTTGGTCAGTTCGATGGACACGTTGCGATCCATCAACTGCGCTTCGAGCTGCAGAACGAACTTCTCAACCACCTGCATGATGACCTCTTTCGGCAGCGGCCGGAAGCTGATGACAGCATCCAGACGGTTGCGGAACTCGGGCGTGAAGGTGCGTTCGATGGCGGCGGTATCCTCGCCCTCGCGCCGGTCGCGGCCAAAGCCGATGGCAGCCTTTGCCATGTCGGCGGCCCCGGCGTTCGAGGTCATGATCAGGATCACGTTGCGGAAATCCACCTTGCGGCCGTTGTGATCGGTCAGCGTGCCGTGATCCATCACCTGCAACAGGATATTGAACACGTCGGGGTGCGCCTTTTCGATCTCGTCCAGCAGCAGCACGCAGTGCGGGTGCTGGTCGATGCCGTCGGTCAGCAGACCGCCCTGATCAAACCCGACATAGCCCGGAGGGGCACCGATCAGGCGCGAGACCGCGTGTTTCTCCATGTATTCCGACATGTCGAAGCGGATCATTTCCACCCCCAGCGAGTCGGCCAGTTGCTTGGCGACCTCGGTCTTGCCGACGCCGGTGGGACCGGCGAACAGGTAGTTGCCGATGGGCTTTTCGGGTTCGCGCAGGCCGGCGCGCGCCAGCTTGATCGCGCTGGACAGGGCCACAATGGCCGCATCCTGCCCGAACACCACGCGTTTCAGGGTGTTTTCGAGGTCTTTGAGAACCTCGGCATCGTCCTTGGACACGTTCTTTGGCGGGATGCGGGCGATTTTTGCCACCACATCCTCGATCTCCTTGGTGCCGATGGATTTGCGCCGCTTGCTGGCCGCGACCAGATGCTGCGCCGCGCCCGCCTCGTCGATGACGTCGATCGCCTTGTCGGGCAGCTTGCGGTCGTTGATATAGCGCGCCGACAGCTCCACCGCGGTTTTCACCGCGTCGGCGGTGTATTTCACGCCATGATGTTCCTCGAAATAGGGCTTCAGCCCCTTGAGGATCTTGATCGTATCTTCGACCGAGGGTTCGTTCACGTCGATCTTTTGGAACCGGCGCGACAGGGCGCGGTCCTTTTCGAAATGCTGGCGGAATTCCTTGTATGTGGTCGAGCCCATGCAGCGCAGCTTGCCGCCCTGCAACGCCGGCTTGAGCAGGTTGCTGGCATCCATCGCGCCACCGCTGGTGGCACCCGCACCGATCACGGTGTGGATCTCGTCGATGAACAGCACCGCGTCGGGGTGGTTCTCAAGCTCGGTCACGACCGCCTTCAGCCGCTCCTCGAAATCGCCGCGATAGCGCGTGCCGGCCAGAAGCGCGCCCATGTCGAGGCTGAAGATGGTGGTTTTAGACAGCACCTCGGGAGTTTCGCCATTCACGATCTTGCGCGCCAGACCCTCGGCGATCGCGGTCTTGCCCACGCCCGGATCGCCGACCAGCAGCGGATTGTTCTTGCGGCGGCGGCACAGCACCTGGATGCAGCGCTCGACCTCCTGGCTGCGACCGATCAGAGGATCGACATCGCCGGTGCGCGATTTTTCGTTCAGGTCGACGCAGTATTTGGCAAGGGCGGATTCGCCTTCGGTCACCTTGTCGGAGCTGCCGCTGATCTCTTCTGCTTCGGGGGCGGTGGCGCCGGCAACCGGGCGGCTTTCGCCATAAGCCGGATCCTTGGCGACGCCATGGGCGATGAAATTCACCGCGTCATAGCGCGTCATGTCCTGCTCCTGCAGGAAATACGCCGCGTTGGATTCGCGTTCGGCAAAGATCGCGACCAGCACGTTTGCGCCCGTCACCTCGGTCCGGCCCGAGGATTGCACGTGGATCGCGGCACGCTGGATCACGCGCTGGAAAGCTGCGGTCGGGACCGCCTCGGAGCCGTCGATGTCGGTGACAAGGTTCGCCAGTTCCTCGTCGATGAACTCGACGAGGGTCTGGCGCAATTCTTCGGTGTCCACCGAGCACGCTTTCATCACGCGGGTCGCATCGGGCTCGTCCACAAGGGCGAGCAACAGATGCTCCAACGTCGCGAATTCGTGGCGGCGGGCATTGGCCAGGGCCAGCGCCGCGTGGATTGCCTGTTCGAGCGTGTTCGAGAATGAAGGCACGATGGGTGCTCCTATCTTGTTCGGATCGGCCGGTCCGGCGGGCTGGCCAACCATTGCCTCATAGTCTTAAAGTTTGGTCGATATCGGCCACGCTTCAAGTATTTTCTGGATCGCGGCGATCACAATTCATTATTGCGATGCAATCCGGCCTAGTGTTTGACCGCTTCAGAACGCGTCCTTGCGCCGACGGATTTCGGCAAAGACCTGCGCCGGGTCCGCCCCGGCCATGTTCAGCGCCTGCTGCACTTCGGGTGTGGCTGCGCGCAGAAACGGGTTGGTTTCCAGTTCCAGTGACAAAAGCGAAGGCACGGTCGGCAACCCCTTGTCGCGCGCATCCTCGATCCGATCAGTACGTGACGTAAGCTGCGGATTGCCGGGATCAATGGTGCGGGCGAAACGGGCGTTCGCGGCGGTGTATTCATGGCCCGAGCAGATCAGCGTTTCGGGCGGCAGGGCCGCCAGCTTTTGCAGGCTGTGCCACATCTGTTGATGGGTGCCTTCGAACACCCGCCCGCATCCCAGCGCCATCAGGCTGTCGGCAGTGAAAGCCACGTGACTTTTCGGAAAATGAAAGGCGATATGCCCCACAGTGTGGCCCGACACGTCGATCACATGGCCGGTCTCGTTGCCGATCTGCACGGTGTCGCCCTCGGCCACCTGCACATCCAGAGGCGGCAGGCGGTGGGCGTCGGGGGCGGCCCCGATCACGCCGGCGGGGTGGGCGGCCAGCACGGCATCCAGCCCCTGGACGTGGTCGTCATGGTGATGGGTGATCAGCACGTCGCTGAGCTTCCAGCCGCGCTGCGCCAGCGCATCAAGGATCGGCGCGGCCTCGGGGATATCGATCAGCGCGGTGTCGCCGCTCGCCCTGTCATGGGCAAGGTAGGCGTAATTGTCACTCAGGCAGGGGATGGTGACGATCTCAAGAGGCATGGCGTTTCATCCTTTGCTTGATATGGTTAGGGTCAGAGTGACGGATAAGGGGCCAAGTCGCAATGCATCTGGACGTGCAGGACCTGCGCAACTTTTACTATCGCAGCACATTGGGCCGGGCGGCGCAGAAATCGGTGCGCGATACCATGCTGGGGCTTTGGCCCGAAGCGCAGGGCCAGACCGTGGTGGGGTTCGGCTTTGCTGTGCCGCTGCTGCGCCCGTACCTGAAGACCGCACGCCGGGTGATCGGGCTGATGCCCGGGCCGCAGGGGGTGATGCGCTGGCCCGCGGGCGGGCCGAACGTCAGCGTGCTGTGCGAGGAAACCCTGTGGCCGATCGAGACCGGGCATGTGGACAAGCTGGTGCTGCTGCACGGGCTGGAGACCTGCGAGAATCCCACCGCGCTGCTGGACGAGTGTTACCGGGTGCTGGGGCCGGGCGGCAAGGCGCTGTTCATCGTGCCCAACCGGGCGGGGCTGTGGTCGCGCAGCGATCGCACGCCCTTTGGTTTCGGACGGCCCTACACCCTCAGCCAGCTTGAGGCGCAGTTGAAAAAGCACCATTTCCTGCCTGATCGTCATGTCGCGACGCTGTATCAGCCCCCCAGCCGGCGGCGGTTCTGGCGCAAGACCGCCGCTTTCTGGGAAAAGACCGGGCGCAGCCTGCCGCTGGTGATGGCGGGCGGGGTGCTGATGGTCGAGGCCAGCAAGCGCGTGCCTGCCCCCACCGGCGGTCTGACCGAGGCGGTGCGCCGTCCGCTGGACGTGCTGGACGGGTTCGGCAAGCCGGTTGCGGGGCGCAATTCAAGCTGAGCCCGGCCGCACGGATGGTGTTAGCGTTATCAAATGTCGTGATTGACGCATCGAGGAATCGCAAAATAGGGAGCGCGCGCGTAAAAAAGTTGCCCAAGAATTGCGCACCGAGGTGCTGAAACCATTTAAGTATTTGAAATGTATTGATATACTGGCGTATACAGCAGATTTATAGCAGGTTGCTAGGTCTGAAATGCTCTGCTACATCCCAGCCTAATTTCCGTGCCTAGATAACAGTCAGGCTGTGCAAACTCCCCCGGGGTCGAGAGGCCATTGAAACCGGGGCCAGAATATCGGAAGGGTGGACGTGTCCGAACCAGCTTCGATTTCCTCCGGCATCGCCGAGCGCTATGCCACGGCCGTGTTTGAACTGGCCAAAGAAGACAACTCGGTTGCCAAGATCGAAGCCGACCTTGACGCGCTGCAAGCCGCGCTGACGGACAGCGCCGATTTCCGCGATCTGATCCATTCGCCCGTCTACACCCGCGAAGAGCAGGCCGGTGCGCTGGTCGCGATGGGCAAGCAGATGGGCCTGACCCCGGTGATGGCGAATGTGCTGGGCCTGATGGCGCAGAAACGCCGCCTGTTCGTGCTGCCGCAGCTGGTCACAACGCTGCGCGCCATCATCGCCGAGGACAAGGGCGAGGTTACGGCGGACGTGGTCAGCGCCAAGGCCCTGACCAAGACCCAGTCGGACAAGCTGGCCAAGACCCTGTCCGAGCGTGTCGGCAAGGATGTCAAGATTAACGCGAGCGTCGATGAAAGCCTCATCGGCGGTCTTATCGTCAAAGTGGGTTCGAAGATGATCGACACGTCGGTCGCTTCGAAGCTGAACTCCCTCCAGAATGCAATGAAAGAGGTCGGATAAATGGGTATCCAAGCGGCAGAGATTTCTGCGATCCTGAAGGACCAGATCAAGAACTTCGGTCAAGACGCCGAGGTGGCAGAGGTTGGCCGGGTGCTGTCGGTTGGCGACGGTATTGCCCGCGTGCATGGTCTGGACAACATTCAGGCCGGTGAAATGGTCGAATTTCCCGGTGGTATCCAGGGCATGGCCCTGAACCTTGAAGCCGACAACGTGGGTGTGGTGATCTTCGGCTCGGACCGCGAGATCAAGGAAGGCGATACCGTCAAGCGCACCAAGTCGATCGTGGACGTGCCCGCAGGCCCCGAACTGCTGGGCCGCGTCGTGGACGGTCTGGGCAGCCCGCTGGACGGCAAGGGCCCGATCGAGGCGACCGAGCGTCGCGTGGCCGACGTGAAGGCCCCCGGCATCATCCCGCGCAAATCGGTGCACGAGCCGATGCCGACCGGTCTGAAGGCCATCGACGCGATGATCCCGATCGGCCGCGGCCAGCGCGAGCTGATCATCGGCGACCGTCAGACCGGCAAGACCGCCGTGGCGCTGGACACGATCCTGAACCAGAAGTCGTATAACGACGCGGCCAAGGACGAGAGCGAGAAGCTCTACTGCATCTATGTCGCCATCGGGCAGAAACGTTCGACCGTGGCGCAGCTGGTCAAGAAGCTGGAAGAAAGCGGCGCAATCGAATACACGATCGTCGTGGCGGCCACCGCCTCGGATCCTGCGCCGATGCAGTTCCTGGCGCCCTATGCCGCCACCGCGATGGCCGAGTATTTCCGCGACAACGGCAAGCACGCGCTGATCATCTATGATGATCTGTCCAAGCAGGCCGTGGCCTATCGCCAGATGTCGCTGCTGCTGCGTCGCCCGCCGGGCCGCGAAGCCTATCCCGGCGACGTGTTCTACCTGCACTCGCGCCTGCTGGAGCGGTCGGCCAAGCTGAACGAGGATAACGGCTCGGGCTCGCTGACGGCGCTGCCGATCATCGAAACCCAGGGCGGCGACGTGTCGGCCTTTATCCCGACCAACGTGATCTCGATCACCGACGGCCAGATCTTTCTGGAAACCGAACTGTTCTATCAGGGCGTCCGTCCCGCCGTGAACACCGGTCTGTCGGTGTCGCGTGTGGGGTCTTCGGCGCAGACCAATTCGATGAAATCGGTGGCTGGCCCGGTCAAGCTGTCGCTGGCGCAGTATCGCGAAATGGCCGCGTTTGCGCAGTTCGGCTCGGACCTTGATGCCGCGACGCAGCAGCTGCTGAACCGTGGTGCGCGCCTGACCGAGCTGATGAAGCAGCCGCAGTATTCGCCGCTGACAAACGCCGAGATCGTCTGCGTGATCTACGCGGGCACCAACGGTTTCCTGGACAAGGTCGCGGTCAAGGATGTGGGCCGGTTCGAGCAGGGCTTGCTTGCGCATCTGCGCGGCAAGCACAAGGATCTGCTGGACATGATCACCAACGACGATCCCAAGATCAAGGGTGATGCCGAGGACAAGATCAAGGCCGCGCTGACCGAATACGCCGCCGACTTCTCGTAAGGAGAGCAGGCAATGCCAAGTCTCAAGGACCTCAAGAACCGGATCGAGTCGGTAAAATCGACCCGCAAGATCACCAAGGCCATGCAGATGGTGGCCGCCGCGAAACTGCGGCGGGCACAGGATGCGGCGCAGGATGCGCGGCCCTATGCCGAACGGTTCAATGCCGTGATGGCCGGGCTGGCTGCATCGGTGGGCGGTTCCGATACCGCGCCCAAGCTGCTGAGCGGCACGGGCAAGCAAGACGTGCACCTGCTGGTGGTCATGACCGCCGAGCGTGGGCTGTGCGGTGGCTTCAACGCCAATATCGCCAAGCTGGCCAAGACCCATGCGGACAAGCTCAAGTCCGAGGGCAAGACCGTCAAGGTGCTGACCGTCGGCAAGAAGGGCCGCGACGCGATGAAGCGCGACTATGGCGATCTGTTCGTCGGCCATGTCGATCTGAGCGAGGTCAAGCGCGTGGCCTATGTCAACGCACAGGACATCGCGCGCGACATCCTCAACCGCTTTGACGAAGGTGATTTCGACGTCGCCACGATCTACTATTCGGAATTCGTGAACGTCGTGACCCAGGTGCCGACTGCGCAGCAGATCATTCCCGCCGCGTTCGACGAAACCGAAGATGCGGGGGCATCGACCCTGTATGATTACGAGCCGGACGAAGAGGCCATTCTGGCCGATCTTCTGCCGCGCGGCGTGGCGACGCAGATCTTTGCGGCGCTGCTGGAGAACGGGGCCTCGGAACAGGGTGCCCGGATGTCGGCCATGGACAACGCCACCCGCAACGCGGGTGACATGATCGACCGGCTGACGATCCAGTACAACCGCTCGCGCCAGGCCGTGATCACCAACGAGCTTATTGAAATCATCTCGGGCGCCGAGGCGCTCTAAGAGGACGGAGACGAACAGATGGCTAATGCAAAAGGCAAAATCACGCAGGTGATCGGCGCCGTGGTGGACGTGCAGTTTGGCGACCACCTGCCGGCAATTTTGAACGCGCTGACAACCGACAACAACGGCAAGAAGCTGGTTCTGGAAGTGGCGCAGCACCTGGGCGAAAGCACCGTGCGCTGCATCGCGATGGACGCCACCGAAGGTCTGGTGCGCGGTCAGGAAGTGCTGGACACCGATGCGCCGATCATGGTGCCGGTCGGCACCGCCACGCTGGGTCGCATCCTGAACGTGACCGGCGACCCGGTCGACGAGCAGGGCCCCGTCGAGGCGGATGAATTCCGTCCGATCCACGCCAACGCCCCCGATTTCGCGGATCAGGCCACCGAGGCCGAGGTTCTGGTGACCGGCATCAAGGTGATCGACCTGCTGGCGCCCTATTCCAAGGGAGGCAAGATCGGCCTGTTCGGCGGTGCCGGGGTTGGCAAGACGGTTCTGATCCAGGAACTGATCAACAACATCGCCAAGGTGCACTCGGGCCTGTCGGTTTTCGCCGGTGTGGGCGAGCGGACCCGCGAAGGCAACGACCTGTATCACGAGATGATCGAATCCGGCGTTCTGACACCCGACAACCTGCCCGATTCCAAGATCGCGCTGGTCTACGGCCAGATGAACGAACCGCCGGGCGCGCGTGCCCGTGTGGCCCTGACAGGCCTGACCCTGGCCGAGCAGTTCCGCGATGCCACCGGCACCGACGTTCTGTTCTTTGTCGACAACATCTTCCGCTTTACGCAGGCGGGTTCGGAAATGTCGGCTCTGCTGGGTCGTATCCCTTCGGCCGTGGGCTATCAGCCGACGCTGGCCACCGACATGGGCCAGATGCAGGAGCGCATCACCTCGACCAAGAACGGTTCGATCACCTCGATCCAGGCCGTGTATGTGCCTGCGGATGACCTGACCGACCCCGCGCCCGCAACCACCTTTGCGCACCTTGACGCGACCACGGTTCTGAACCGCGCGATTTCCGAGCTGGGCATCTACCCGGCCGTGGACCCGCTCGATTCAACCTCGCGTCTGATGGATCCGCAGATCGTGGGCGAAGAGCATTACCAGGTGGCGCGTGACGTGCAGGGCATCCTGCAGCGCTACAAGTCGCTTCAGGACATCATCGCGATCCTCGGCATGGACGAACTGAGCGAAGAGGACAAGCTGACCGTGGCCCGCGCCCGGAAGATCCAGCGTTTCCTGTCGCAGCCGTTCGACGTGGCAAAGGTGTTCACTGGCTCGGACGGCATCCAGGTGCCTCTGGAAGACACGATCGCGTCGTTCAAGGCCGTTGTCGCCGGTGAGTATGACCACCTGCCCGAAGGGGCATTCTACATGGTGGGCGGCATCGAGGACGTGAAGGCCAAGGCCGAAAAGATGGCGTCCGACGCGGCCTAAGGCTAAGGAGAGCCAACAATGGCAGATACGATGCAATTCGACCTTGTCAGCCCGGAGCGCAGGCTTGCCTCGCTTCAGGTGGCATCGGTGCAGATACCGGGCGCAGAGGGCGATCTGACGGCGATGAAGGATCATGCGCCGCTGATCACCACCATGCGTCCCGGCGTTCTGACCGTTCAGGGGCCGGACGGTGAGGCCAAATATGTCGTGACCGGCGGTTTCGCCGAGATCGGCGCAGAGGGCACCATCATCCTGGCCGAGCGTGCGGTGGCGGTCGATGACATGACCGAAGAACTCTATCACGACATGGTCCGCAGCGCACACGAGGCCCACGCCAAGGCGCGCGACACGTTCCAGAACGACACCGGGCCCGTGGATGATGCCGCCAAGCTGCTGGCCGACATGGTGGCGGTCGGCGGTCATATCGGGATTTCGCCGCCCAACCTCTGACATCCGAACAATGACGAGGTCAGGCCCCTGCACACTGCGGGGGCCTTTTCTTTTTCGCTCCAAAGTTTTGCCGGAATCTCTCATTATCGTTTCCGGGAGCAGGAAAGTGATGACAGAATGAAAAGACTGGCGACCCACAGGATCGGTGTGGATCAGGGCGACGATGTGCTGTTCTCGGATTACCAGGACGGTGGCGTCATGTGGACCGGCGATGGCCCGCGTGAAAGACGCAGAAAGATCGCGTTCAGCGACCGGTTCCGCGCGTCACCCGTGGTGCATTGTTCTCTCAGCATGTGGGATGTGGATCATGCCAAGAACGTGCGCGCCGATGTCTGTGCCGAGAACATAACCGAAAGGGATTTCGACCTGGTGTTCCGCACCTGGGGCGACACAAGGGTTGCCCGTGTGCGCGTCGCCTGGATGGCGATCGGCGAGGTCAGCGATGATGACGATTGGGAGTTGTATTGACCCGTCATCACGATCTTTGCGGACTGGTCGGTGCCATGGGGGTGTGGCACAGTTTGCCTGATGAGGGTGATGATGTCCGACATGGCAGAAATCAGTGATCCTGCGGTTGCGGCGGTTTACGACTGCTTCCCGTCAGAGGTTCGTGCGCCCCTGCTGCACCTGCGCGGCCTGATCCTGGATGTGGCGGCTGCCACGCCAGAGGTTGGACCCATCGTGGAAACGTTGAAATGGGGCCAGCCCGCGTATCGTGCCCACAAGACGAAGACTGGCACGACACTGCGTCTGGGCCAGCCCAAGGGCGGCGGGTTCGCGCTTTTCGCACATTGCCAGACCAGCGTCATTGGCGACTTTCGCGCGCTGTTTCCGGATGATTTTGCCTATGACGGGAACCGCGCGGTCTTGTTCCGGGACCGCGCGGATATGGACGACGACAAGCTGAGGCTGCTGATCCTCGCGTCGCTGACCTATCATCTGCGTCACACGAAGTAAGGCGCGCAATTGGCCTGCCCGTTACAGGATCCCTTCGTAGATCGGTGACAGGGTTTCGTTGTCGAACAGCGACGAAACGCTGGTGCCGTTCCAGATGTTCAGGATCGCCTGCGCAAAGATCGGTGCGGTGGGCAGGATGCGGATGTTGGGGGCGTTGCGCACGGGCGCCGGTGCCTCGATCGAATCCGTGATCACCAGCGATTTCATCACGGAATTCGTGATCCTCTCGACCGCCGGGCCGGACAGGACACCGTGGCTGATATAGCTGTGCACCTCGGTCGCGCCGTGTTCCATCAGCACCTCGGCGGCCTTGCACAGGGTGCCGGCGGTGTCGCACATGTCGTCAACGATGATGCAGACCTTGCCCGAGACATCGCCGATCACGGTCATTTCCGCCACTTCGCCCGGCTTTTCGCGGCGCTTGTCGACGATGGCCAGCGGCGCGTTGATCCGTTTGGCCAGTTCGCGCGCCCGTGCCACGCCGCCGACATCGGGGCTGACCACCATCACGTCGCCCAGCCGGTCGCGCAACTGGTGGATGATATCCAGCGCAAAGATCGGCGAGGCATACAGGTTGTCCACGGGGATATCGAAGAACCCCTGAATCTGCGCTGCGTGCAGGTCCATCGTCAGCACGCGCTCGATCCCCGCCTCGACCATCATGTTGGCTACCAGCTTGGCCGAGATGGGCGTGCGTGCCTTTGACCGGCGATCCTGACGGGCATAGCCGAAATAGGGGATCACGGCGGTGATCCGCGCCGCCGACGAGCGCCGCAGCGCATCGGTCATGATCAGCAGTTCCATCAGGTTGTCATTGGCCGGGTTGCTGGTGGGCTGGATGATGAACATGTCCTCGCCCCGGACGTTTTCATACACCTCGACAAAGATTTCCTGATCGTTGAACCGCTCGACACGCGCATCCACCAGTTTTTGCGACATGCCCCGGTGCATCGACATGCGCCGCGCGATGGCCTTGGCAAGCGACAGGTTGGCATTGCCTGAGATCAGTTTGGGTTCGGTGATGGCGGGCATGATGGGGTTCCAAAGCTGTGTCGGGATGACAGATTCGTGACGTTGACACTGCCTAGCATCTGAATACGGTCGGGCAAACCTATGCATTCAGGGAAGCGCGCAAATGGCCCATATAGATTACTATTTTTCCACCCTGTCGCCCTATTGCTATCTGGCGGGCACCGGGCTGGAGCAGATCGCCGCGCGCCATGGCGCGCCCATCACCTACAAGCCCTTTGATCTGCTGGCGGCTTTTCCGCGCACGGGAGGCACGCCGGTGGATCAACGTCACCCGGCGCGCACGGCCTATCGCGCGCAGGAACTGCCGCGACAGGCGAAAAAGCGCGGTATGCCGCTGAACTTTCGGCCTGCGCATTTCCCGACCAATGCGGCCCCCTCGTCCTATGCGATCATCGCGGCGCAATCGGCGGGCGGTGGCGATCTGGGCGCGCTGGTGCATGGCGTCCTGCGCGCCGTCTGGGTCGAAGAGCGCGACATCGCGCAGGATGAGGTGATCCGCGATTGCCTGTCTGCTGCGGGCTTTGATCCGACGCTGGCGGACAAGGGGTTGCTGGCGGGGGCCGAGACCTATGGCGCGAACCTCGAAGAGGCGGTGCGGCGCGGTGTCTTTGGCGCCCCCTTCTACATCACGGATCAACAGCAGATGTTCTGGGGGCAGGACCGGCTGGAGGATCTGGACGCGCATCTGGCGGGGGACCTGTAATGCCGGTGGACCGGCGCGGCGGCGTCGAGACCCACTGGCTGCGAATGGGGCAGGGGCGGCGGCAGGCGCTGCTGCTGCATTGCTCGCTGGGGCATTCCGGTGGCTGGCAGGGCATGGCGCGCGATCTGGATGACATGCTGGACATGGTGGCGTTCGATCTGCCCGGTCACGGTCGCAGTGCCGATTGGGACGGGCAGGGCGATCTGCAGAGCGTCGCGATGGGCATGGCGCTGGATTTTCTGGACCCGGATCAGCCGATGGACCTGATCGGCCACAGTTTCGGCGGCACCATCGCCCTGCGCATCGCGGTGGAACGCCCCGAACTGGTGCGCAGCCTTGTGCTGATCGAGCCGGTGTTCTTTGCCGTGGCGATGGCCGACCGCCCCGAACTGACCGAGGCGCACGAGGCCGAGATGGGCGGGTTTGACCGCGCAATGGCGGCAGGCGATACCGAAGAGGCCACGCGCATCTTTACCGGCTTCTGGGGCGATGGCCGCGGGTGGCAGGATTTGCCCGAGGCGCAGCGCGCCGCGATGATCCGTCGTATCCCGCTGGTCCACGCGGGAGCGCCGCAGATCTATGGCGACAGGGCCGGGATACTGTCGGGCGGCGGGCTGGACCGGTTGGGCACGCCGACGCTGCTGATCGAAGGGGCGCAATCGCCGCAATACATCGCGGCGATCAATGACGGGCTGATGAAACGCCTGCGCCGGGCCGAACGCGCGGTGATCGACGGCGCGGGGCATATGGTGCCGATCACCCACCCCGAGCCAGTGGCGGCACAAGTGCGCGGGTTTCTGGAAACGGTGCCGGAAAACCCGCCCGCCCTGCCGTGATCTGCCTGCCGTGATCCGAATGAGCGCGCCAAAGGCGCGTACAGCATGTCTCGGCCCCGGCGCGGATGCGCTGGGGCCTCGGGCCGCCCGGATCAGCCCTTGGCCAGTTGCAAGAAGCGGTCGATCTGGTCCGCCGGGATCGACCAATCGCAGACCAGACGGCATGGCAGCGGCTCGTCCGGGTCACCGGCGTTCACATCGCCCGACAGCACGTAGTAGGCAGCACCGGCATCCTTAAGCCGCTTGTGGGCGGCGCGGGGCATGTCGGCAAAGATCATGTTGGCCTGCGGGTCGTGCAGCATCTGCACACCGGGCACATCCGCCAGTCCATCTGCCAGCCGGCGACAGTTGGCGTTGGCCGCGCGCGCGCAGGTCAGCCAGGTGTCATCGGCCAGATAGGCGGCCATCTGCGCCGACAGGTAGCGATGCTTGGAGAACAGATGCGCGCCCCGCTTGCGGCGCAGTTCGAACTCCCACGCCTTGTCGGGGTTGAACAGGATCACCGCCTCGACCCCCGGGCAGCCGTTCTTTGTGCCGCCAAAGCTGACCGCGTCGATGCCCGCTTTCCAGGTCATCTCGGCCGGCGTGCAGTCGAGCGCGACCAGCGCATTGGCAAAGCGCGCGCCGTCCAGATGGGACTGCTGGCCAAAACCGCGCGCCACCCGTGTCAGTGCTGCAATCTCGTCCAGACTGTAGACGCGGCCCTTTTCCGTGACCTGCGTGATCGACACCGGCCCGCGTTGCGGCCCATGCACGCCGCGGGTTTCCTCGGCTTCATAGGCTGTGTGCAGGGCGTCGGGGGTCATCTTGTCGCCGTTGCCCACCAGAGTCAGCTTGGCCCCGCCCATGAAGAACTCGGGCGCGTTGCATTCATCCTCGTGGATATGGGCGACGGGCGAACACAACACGGTCTGCCACGGCTGGCACATGGTCGCCAGCGCCAGCGAGTTGGCCGCCGTGCCGGTAGCCACAAGAAAAACCGCCGCATCCGGGGCTTCGAACAGATCGCGGATGCGGGCGCGCACGCCCTGCATGATTTCATCCGCGCCATAAGGCATGGCGTAACCGGTGTTGGCATCCAGCATCGCCTGCATCACGGACGGATGGGCGGGGCCTGCGTTGTCAGAGGCAAAGAACATCAGGTCGGCTCCTCGATTATGTGATCTTCCCAGTCGTCATCGTCTATCTCGAACTCGGGCACGGTGCGGCCCTGCATCGACACGCCCGCGCGATGGACCGTGTCGGGATCGCCTGAAATCAGCGGATGCCACGAGTACAGCGACCGGCCCTGCCACAGCAGCTTGTAGGCGCAGGTTTCGGGCATCCAGTACAGGTTGCGGTCCATATTTTGCGGTTTCAGCACGATACACTCGGGCACGAACTGATGGCGGATATCATACTGGCTGCACCGGCAGGTGGCATCGTCGAACAACCGACAGGCCACGTTCGTCAGCGCGACTTCACCAGTATCCTCGTCCTCCAGCTTGTTCATGCAGCATTTGCCGCAGCCGTCGCACAGCGCCTCCCACTCGGCGCGGGTCATCCGCTCCAGCGGGACAGTTTCCCAGAAGCGCGGGCGCAAGTCTGTCATAGCGCGGTCAGGATGGCGCGGGCGCGGGCGCAATCGGCATCCATCTGGGTGATCAGCGCGTTAAGCCCGTCAAAATTGGCCTCGGGGCGCAGGAACTCGACAAGCCCGACCGACAGGTGCGCATCATACAGATCGCCCGAGAAATCGAAGATGAAGGTTTCCAGATTGGGCCGTTCGCCGTTGAACATCGGCCGCACCCCGATCGAGGCCGCGCCGTGGTAGCTGCCCTTGTGTGGGCCGTCCAGTACATCGACCAGCACCGCGTAAACGCCGAACTTGGGCGGGTGCAGCGTGTCGATGGACATGTTTGCGGTGGGATAGCCCAGCTCGCGCCCGCGCTGTTCGCCGCCCACAACCGGCCCTTCGATGCGGTGCCAATGGCCCAGCATGGCGGCGGCGTCGCGCGGGCGGCCATCGGCCAGCGCGGTGCGTATCGCGGTCGATGACACCTCGCCTGCGTCGCCTGCCAGCAGGGTGGCGATAGTCACGCCAAAACCCATCTGCTGGCCGAACCGTTCCAGATCGGCGGCATTGCCCGCACGACCCTTGCCGAAACAGAAATCCGCGCCCACGACGACGTGGCGCAGGCCAAGACCCTTGTGAATCACGTCTTGGGCAAACTCCTCGGGCGTCAGCCCGGCAAGGCTGGCGTTGAAGTTCAGCTCGTACAGCCGCTCGACCCCCAGCTTTTCAAGCCGGTGCGCCCGGGCCTCGCGGCCCATCAGGCGAAAGGGCGGGGCATCGGGGGCAAAGTACTGGCGCGGATGTGGCTCGAACGTCAGCACACCCAGCGGTGCGCCACTGGCTGCGCCCGCCTGCCGCGCAAGGTCGATGACCGAGCGATGGCCCAGATGCACGCCGTCAAAGTTGCCGACGGCCACGCTTGCGCCCCGGTCCTGGTCTGCCACAAAGGTATAATCGCGGATGATACGCATGCGCGCAGGGTTAGCTGCGCGCGCGCCCATGCGCAAGCGGGCAGGGTGGTGAAATCAGTCGAACTTGCCCGAGGGCGCCAGCACCGTGGCCTCGCCGATCAGCACCTTCTTGCCATTCACCATGCAGCGGGTTTCAAGCTGCACGCGGCGCTTGGCATGATCGATGCCGATCACCTCGACTTCGGCCAGAACGGTGTCGCCGGGGCGCACGGGGGCCAGGAATTTCAGCGACTGACCCATGTAGACGGTGCCATGGCCGGGCAGTTGCTCGCCGATCACGGCCGAAATCAGACCGGCGGTCAGCATTCCGTGGGCAATCCGGCCTTCGAAGATCGTGTCGCGGGCGTAATCGTCGTCCAGATGCACGGGGTTGTGGTCGGTCGAGACCTTGGCGAACATCTCGATATCTTCGTCGGTGACGGTTTTGCGCAGATGGCGCACCATCCCCATCTCGATTTCCTCGATGGTGATCGTTCCGCGCGGCAGGTTGTCCAACATTCGCCCCTCCGACTATCAATGGGTAATATTAGGACGGTTTGCCGCCCGGTCTGGCAACTTTATTGCTTTGCAGGCGCAGAAAATCAAGCTCTAAATGCGTCAGCGCAACTGACCGATCGCAAAGGTCGGGTTGGTCATTTCCTTGTCCAGGAAAGCACTTAGCGCAGACTGGTCGGGCTGCTGCGTGGTTTTTGTTTCTTCGCGCGCCAGCCCGCCGGTGATGAACAGGGAATCGATATCCTCGCCCATGGCCCCCTGGATGTCGGTGGCGATGCCGTCGCCTACGGCCAGAATCGCGTTGGTGCGGATATCGTGGCCCAGCTCGGTCAGGCGGCGGCGGGCGAGGTCGTAGATGGGGGGGTGGGGTTTGCCGAAATAGAGGCTTTCGCCGCCCATTTCCGTATAAAGCCGCGCAAGCGCGCCGGCGCACCATTCGCGCACGTCCCCGCGGTCAACCACGATGTCGGGGTTGGCGCAGAGCAGTTTCAAGCCCTTCTGCTTGGCATAGAGGAACTGGGGCCGGTTCACATCGGGATCGGCCAAGGGATCGAACGGGCCGCAGCAGACGATGCCTTCGGCGTCCTCAATCTCAACCATCTGAATATCAACGGGATTTTCGATCAGATGCATGGGGTCGAAAAAACCCTCGTCGCGCTCCCACTCGCCCATGAACCAGACCTTCTCGCCCACCATGCCGCGCAACATGGCGGCGCGGGCGGAATCGCCGCTGGTGGCGATCGTGTCCCAGGCATCCTCGGGCACGCCAAAGCTAAGCAGTTGGTCCTGAACACCTTTTCGGGGCTTGGGCGAGTTGGTCACCAGCACCACGATGCCCCCCTTGCGACGATACTCCTGCAAGGCCGACACAGCGGACGGAATCGCGCGCACGCCGTCATGCACGCAGCCCCAGAGGTCGACGAACATCGCGTCATAGGGGGCAGAGATGTCGGCAAGCTGGTCGATGATCCGGGTCATGGCGGGCCTTTTTCGCGATGTGATTTCCATGCACAAACTATGCACATCCTGTATGCATCGCGGATGACGGATTGACCACAGCGGGCGGGCGAGATTCAGCCTGCTAGAGCCAGCAGCGCGGGCAGGTCCAGCGGGTCATTGACCATTTTCAACCCGCCCTGCGCGTCGCGCGGCCAGTCGGATTCCGGGCGGTCGCGGTAGATCTCGATCCCGTTGCCGTCGGGATCACGGAAATAGATCGCCTCGGACACGCCGTGATCGGCGGCCCCGTCGATCTCGACCCCGGCACGCAGGACGCTGGCATAAGTTGCCGCCAGCGCGGCGCGATCGGGGTAAAGGAAGGCCACGTGAAAAAGCCCGGTGTGATGTGGCGGCGGCGGGGTGCCGCCCCGGCTGTCCCACGTGTTCAGCCCGATGTGGTGGTGATAGCCCCCCGCAGAGAGGAACGCGGCCTGATCGCCATAGCGCTGTTGCAGCGCAAACCCCATCACGTCGCGGTAAAAGGCGATGGCGCGGGACAGATCGGCCACCCGCAGATGGACATGGCCGACGCGGGTTTCGGGATGGGCGGTGTGGGGCATGGCAACTCTCCTTTGACGGAAAGATAGCGCGTGCGGGTGCTGCGCGATAGGCGCGGGGCTGCACCGGGACTGTGCAGGGTCGCAAGGCCGGCCACCCGCCCGGACCAGCGGCGCAAGCCACCCCCCGGTCGGGAGCTGCCCTGCGAAAAGAGAGACGCCATGAAGGCTAGTACTACAGTTGCGGATATTGGAGATCTCTGATTCAACTCTATTCGAGGGAATGGGAGGGTTGGGTCATGACTGTATCGG
>NZ_JBHUDD010000041.1:0-111932 GCF_042677865.1 Lacimonas salitolerans
CAAGTCCGCCGACGAAATCCTCGCCTCCGTCAAAAGGTTCTGCCAGAAAACACTGGCAGGAACTTCAGATTCAGGTGACTAGGATATCGTTGACATTGTCATCCTTGAGCAGCGTTTCCAGCGGGCCAAGGCCGCGCACCTCGTCATACAGCTCCTGGTTCAGGGTGGTGCGATCCTCGCGGTTCAGCACGATGCCCTTTTCCGACAGCACCTCGGCGGCGATGGCGGAAATCTCGGCCTTGAGGTCGGTTTCGGTGGCCGCCTCGATCGCGCTGAGGTTGAGGTTGTCCAGAAGCGAGCGGTGCAGGTCCAGCTTGATCTCGCCCAACCGCTCCTTGCGCTTGCGCTCCTTGTCCATCGGTGCGGTCTGGGCCGGGGCCGTCTGCGCGGCCTTGCGCATCGAGGCCGGGGCGGGCGTGGGCGCCGGAGCGGCGGGTTTCGCCGCAGCCGCAGCTTTGGGCTGCGGAGCCTGCGCGGTTTCCGGACGGGCGGAGGCCGGGCCGGGGGCGTTCGGTTTCTTGTAGCGCGAAAACATCGGTTACGTCCTTACATCCATCATGCCACGTCCCTGGCTTCGCTCTGGCCCAGTTCATGCAGGGTCTGAGCCAGTTTCGCGATTTCCTTGCGCAGCGGGTTTTTCGGCGCGCTCTGGCCCAAAGGCTGGCCATGGTCGGCCCCCTGTGTCACCTGTCGGCCGCCATCGGGCATCAGCAGTTCGATCGAAATGCCAAGACTTTCGGCCATGCGCTTGACGCGGGACTTGCCGTTCAGATCGGTGAACTTGGGTGAACGGTTCAACGCAAAGCGGATCTTGTCGAATGGCATGTCCTCGGATTGCAGCAGCCGCTTGAACCGCAGCGTGTTCTGCGCCGAACGCATGTCCAGCTCGATCATCGCAAAATAGACATGCGCCATGCTCAGCGCGGTTTCGGTCCACTGCACCAGGGTGTGCGGCATGTCGATCACGACATAGTCGAAGTGATGGCGCGCCAGGTTTACGATGCGGCGGATATCTTCCGAGGTGACCAGATCCAGCGGGATCATGTCCGCCGGCGAAGTCAGAACCTGCACCGCCTCCTCGAACGCCACCATAGCGGCCTGAAAGCTTTCGCCGTCCATGGATTCGGTATCGCTCAGCAGTTCGAACACCGCCTCGCGGCGCGGCAGGTCAAGATAGGTGGCTGCCGAGCCATATTGCAGGTCGAGGTCCAGCAGGCAGACCTTGGGCGCGGTTTCACCCTTTTTCGCGACCTGCGACAGCTCCCATGCAAGGTTGACGGCCATGGTGGTGGCCCCGCAGCCGCCCGCCAGGCCATGAATGGCCAGCACGACGCCCTCGCGCGAGGTTCCGTTGGACTTGCGCGGGCGTGGCGTGGTCTCGGCCTCGGCAGCGGGATAGGGGGCTGGGGCAGGGGCGCGCAGCCGGTCGATGGCGGCCTGAAGTTCGTTCTCGGGCAGAGGGTAGGGGACGAACTCGTCGGCACCGTTGCGCAAAAGCTGATGCAATGCGGCGGGGCTGACATCTTCGGCGATCAGGATCACCTTGATGTTGTTGACTTTTGCATGGGTGATGATCTCACCCAGCATCACGAGGTGTTCCTCGTCGTCCGCATCAACGGCAAGCGCCACGAATTCAAGGCTTTCGGCCTCGGGCTGGCCAAAGAAGGCAAGCGCTTCGGAAAAACCAAGGTCGCCCCAGGTCTCGCCCATCGCGTTTTCCATATCCTCGATCAGCAAGTCGAAGTTCTGCACATCCCGGCTGATCGTACACGCCAGGATCGGACTAGACTCTGGCAGAAGTTGTGCATTGCTCGTCATTCGCCTCAGGTCCTTTTCCGTCGGTTCCGCCCGGCCTGATCTGGTGTCAGGCCTTGTTCGCAACCCAAGCCCGAGTCGTCGGGCGTCTTGATCGGTGTTGCGAAGATGCTTGAGAAAATGGGCGATATTGCGGCTAAAAAACCGAATTTGTGCGTTATCGTGCAACGATGGAAAAGGGCGGACTGAATGGATCAGCCCGCCCGGGAAGTTTGGTCTTGGGTGTTTGTCGTCTTGTTATTCGGTGCCGAAACCCGAGCCTTCAAGACCTGACAAACCGGTCTCTGCCGTCGCACTTGCGACATACTCGCGATAGATCACTTCGGCATATTTGCCATCCATCACGGTCGGGTGACGGCCGACGAAGCCAGATACCTCGGTTACGGTGCGGCGGTTGCGGCGTTCGCGCCCTTGCGTGACGACGAGCGGCTGCGTTTCGCCAAAGCTGACCACCGCCTCAAGCCGCGCGCGGCCGATGCCCTGGGTCGTCAGGTAACTGACCACCGACTGCGCCCGGCGCAGGCCCAGTTGCTTGTTGTACGCGGCAGACCCGACGGCATCGGTGTGACCATAGACGCGGAACCGCACCTCGGGGAACTGACGTATCCAGTCTGCCTGGCGGCGTAGTGTGGCCCGTGCGTCTTCATCCAGTTGCGCCGAATTGAACGCGAATGTCACCATCGATGGCACCTCGCGCGAAAAACGGTTCGACAGATCAACGACATAGTTGCGTTCGCCGTTGTGCATCTGGATGTTGTTCATGGTCGAGTTGCCGAAGTCGGCCTGATTGTCCATGATCCCCGCTTCGCGCCAGAAACTGGATTGCGACATCTGCTGTTCGCTACACGCGGTCAGGGCCACAAGGCCGGTAAGTGCGAGGTATCTGTACATCTGCCTTGTCCCCGATCAGTCCATCACATAGCCGTAAGAGCCATTGAAATCCTGCCTGGCGACTTCGCCGGCAGCCCCGTTCAACTGCCGCCTCGGCGCGCCTTCGGGGTTCTGCACGCGACCGTAAAGG
This sequence comes from Lacimonas salitolerans, assembly GCF_042677865.1. NCBI lineage: Bacteria > Pseudomonadati > Pseudomonadota > Alphaproteobacteria > Rhodobacterales > Paracoccaceae > Lacimonas > Lacimonas salitolerans. The sequence continues at coordinate 2,837 of NZ_JBHUDD010000041.1, forward strand.
AACAGATCCCTTTCGGAGGGCGGCTTGACCCGATCGGTCGGCAGGCTCAGCGCCTCGCCGCGCGTCGGCGTGACCAGATGGGCGGTGACGATGATCACCATTTCCGACTGCGAACGCTGGTATTCGGCGCTGCGGAACAGCGCACCAAGGACCGGAATATCGCCAAGCCACGGCACCTGACCGTTCAGATCGCGGAAGTCATCCGTCAACAGCCCGGCAATGGCAAAGCTTTCGCCGTCGCGCAGCTCGACCGTGGTCGAGGTCTCGCGCCGCTTGAAGGCATCGATCCTGAATGCGTTCAGTTCGATCCCGTTGGTCGGGTCGATGGACGAAACCGCCGCCTCAAGCTCGAGATTGATCAGCTTGTCATCCAGAACCCGCGGAATGAAGTTCAGCTCGATCCCGAAGGGTTTGAACTGCACCGTCACGCGACCGTCGGATTGCGACACCGGGACGGGATACTCGCCGCCTGCCAGGAACTTGGCCTCCTGCCCGGAGAGGGCTGTAAGGTTCGGTTCGGCCAGGGTCCGGATCATGCCCTTGCTTTCCAGTGCTTCCAGCAGCACGCCGACCTCGACCGAGCCGGCGTTGAAGCCGAACAGCATCGCGCCGTTCTGTTCACTGGTAGCGGGAATCGACCCTGTCAGCGAATTCTGCTGTGCGGGCCTGTTGTTGTTCGTGTTCGTGCCGCCAGAAACACCCAGGTCGCCGCCAAAGGTGCTGCCGTTCAGCGCCAGCGAGGCGCTGAGCGATTTCGACACGTTACGCTCCATCTCGGCGAACCGGACCTTGAGCATCACCTGCTGCACGCCGCCGACGCTCATCAGGTTGGAGACGCGTTCGGGGGCATACCGCTCGGCCAGGTCCAGCGCGCGCTGCATCTTCGCGGCACTCGATACAGTGCCTGACAGCACGATGCCGTCATTGGCGGTGCGCACATCGATCTTTTCGCCGGGCATGATCTGCCGGATACGCTCCTTGAACTCGGACACATCGGCGGCCACGCGGACATCGACATTCGTGATCAGCTGACCGCTGGCATCCAGAATGGTCAGCGTCGTAAGTCCCGGTGACTTGCCCAGCATGTAGATCGTGCGATCACTGAGCGACGTGATGTCCGCGATCGCGGGATTCGCGATGTTGATCTGCGAGAAGGGTACTTCGCTTTCCACCACGATGGCGCGATTCATCGGCACGCTGAGGAGCGAAGTGGTTCCGCGTTTGACCACGCGGACCGACTCGGCGGTTGCGGGCGTGACGTATACCATCGGCGCAGTGGCCAACGCAAAGCCTGCCACAACGGCCTTTACTAGCTTATCGATTTTCATGTGACCTGCCTCTCGATCACGCCTCGTTTACATGGCCTTTTTGACCTTATTGCGCATGACCATGCATGACTTTCGTTTTTATTGCAAGAATCAAGCCGTTCCACTCAATGGTTCATGTGGATAACTGGCAACAGGCACAAAAATCGGGGCGACGTGCATTTCCTGCACACCGCCCCGTTACATTCTGCCCTGCGGTTCAATTCGTGCAGGGAATCGGCATCTCGTCCACTTCGGCACCACGGCGGGTGCGGATGGTGCAGATCTTTTCCTTCTGCTCTTCCTCGACCACAGGCGCAGCGACCAGCCCCAGCAACTCGCGCTGATCCATCTCGATGCGGCCCACACGGTGTCATCCTCGGTGCCGACAAGCGCAAGCGTCAGGTTGCCGGTTGCCTGGGCCAGTGCAAGGCTTGCCACCTGTTCGGGGCGCACGGACACCGTGACGGTGCGGGCGATCGCAGCACCGGATACCTCGCTGTTGGCGGATTGGTCGATGGCGATGACGTTCACGCTGCTTTCAATAAGCTTGGTCACTTCACCGCGATTCTCGGTGTCGCGGCTGTTGGCGCGGTCCACCCGACCTGTCCAGTAGACGTCCACCCGATGACCCGGCATCAGAAAGCCTGATACGCCGCTGGCGACATCCACCTCGATCGTGAAGGCCCGCATGCCGCGTTCCAGCCGCGAGGTGATGCCCGCATCCTGGCCCGGTTCTGTCACCTTGAGGGACATCACCGCCTCGTCCTTTTCCATGCCGCGCAGCACGACACGAAGCTTGTCGGTGTTGTCGGGGAACAGGTCTTCCTGTTTGGTGAATGCGCCCTCGGGGATCGCATCTTCGGGCCAACGGACCTCGCGGACATCCTCGGGCTTGAGCATTTCACCGTACTTGAGCTGACGCTCGGCAACATAGACCGGCACGGTGCGGACCAACTGTTCCTTCATCGCATTCGCCTCGGCCAGTTTGACCTGATAGCTGGCGATGTAATTGTTGGCCATGTAGACGGCAAAACCGGCCAGGGCGAGGCCGGCGACCAACACCAATCCAAAAACCACTCGCATGCTGCTACCTCATTTGGTTGGGCCAGACGCCGGGGCGTCGTGACAGGGTTTCGCGGACATCTGTGACGCTCGGGCGAACCGGAGCCTTTCAGGGGTGCCGCCAACGGCAACACGACATCCACACGTCTTTAATTGTCTGCCTCGGCGGCGATCTTGTCCCCGACACTGGCGGAAAACAGGATTGTCTGTTCCTTTGCGCCGACATAGGCGAGGACAGCCAGGGCGACGACACCGCTGGTCAGCACCAACCAATCCACGGTGACCGCGCCGCGGTCGTCCTGCCAGAACCGTTTAACAAGGCCAATCATACTACCCTCCATGGGATCCCGTTCACTGTTGCAAACCTGACTGCGTGGGTGCTCGCAGTTGGACCTTCCACTCAGGTTTTCTGACCATTGCCATAGGATTGGGGCAAGAATTTGGTCATCTTGCAGCATAGTCGAGAAACGGTCTGGCGCACCGGGTGCAAGGGAAAGCCTGCTTTGCCTGCGCGCGCTCAAGTCATCTCCGGGTTCGCGGCGCAATGGGCAGATCGGAACACCGGTGAACACTCTTTTGGGTATCAAGGTTAAAAATACCGGTGGATGCGAAAGGGACGCTTGCGTCTGCAAGCGGCCCNTCGACAGCTTCGATGTCTGCGGCGAGCGAAGTGGACAGGTTGGTGACGCCGGTGTCGATCAGGGCGAAGGCAGCGATGGCCAGGCCCACGACGGCTGCGGTCAGCACAACCCAGTCAACAGTCACGGCGCCGTTTTCGTCGTTGCGGAAGTTCTTGATAAAGTTCATCATTGTCGTCTCTCCAAAGGATGATAAATCTCAGGTTCGTAACCGAAGCTTTGACCTGTGTGGACCGTTCTCTCTGTTTGGTCCGTCGCCGCCTTGGTATGACGCTAATTAGCCAGTGAAATCAGGCACGACTTGGGCGCAAATCTGGCGAAACTGCAAAATCTGAAGTTTTCGTTAGTAAAAAGTGTAACCTTCTGTAATTTATAATAAAAATATTCCAAAAAATTCGGTGCTGGCTGCCAAACCCATCATCGCGTCGGCCCTTGATCTCGCAAACCGCGCAAGAAACTGGCTATTTTGACCGCGATTCGTTAAGAATCGTTGCAACGAGCAGAGAAAAAAACAGGTCCGAACCCATGCGGCGCATCTTGTCATACGCCCTGATCCTGCTGATGGCAGGAACATTGCCCGCGTTGGCCCAAGAGCCGCCGCCATTTCAGGATTTCACCTTCAAGAAGGTGACGCCGCCCAAAAAAGGCGAACGCCCCAAATTCCCGCAGATCGAACCGCAGCCCCGGCGCGCCGCCAGCCCGGCCCCCGAGGCGACCCCAACCACTCCACCGCAAAGCCGCTATGGCTGGTTCTGGGACAGCGTTTCACCAGGGATGGACGACATGGGGCCCGCGCGACTGGAAACCGTGCTGAACAAGCTGGCCAACCCGCCGCAAGGGCAGGGTGTGGCCGCGCCGCGATTGTCCGATATGCTGACCATTGCGCGCGATCAAAAGACCCCGCTGCTGCTGAACACGGTCGGCACCGGCGTGTCGCCCGCGCTGGTGCTGGCGGTGATCTCGATCGAATCGGGCGGACGCATCGCCGCCACCAGCAGCGCAGGGGCGCAGGGGCTGATGCAGTTGATCCCCGCCACCGCCGCAAGGTTCGGCGTTACCGACAGCATGGACCCGCATCAGAACATCAAGGGCGGCGTCGCATATCTGGACTGGCTGTTGAAAGAGTTCGAAGGCGACGCGATCCTGGCGCTGGCGGCCTATAACGCGGGCGAGAACGCGGTAAGGCGGCACAACGGCGTGCCCCCCTATGCCGAAACACGCGACTATGTGCCCAAGGTGCTGGCCGCCTTTGCCGTGGCGCGCGCGCTGTGCAAGACGCCGCCGGAATTGGTTTCAGACGGGTGCGTGTTCGAATTCGGTAGCTGATACAACTGAAAAGGCCCGCACAGAAATGGCGGGCCTTTCTCGTTTCCTTGCAAAGCGCAGATCAGGCGACAATCGCCGCCTGTGTTGCGGCCTTGAGCTCATCCTCGGTCACGCCGGGGGCGGTTTCAACGATGCGCAGCCCGCCGTCCACCACGTCCAGCACGCCCAGGTTCGTGATGATGCGGTCGACCACTGCCTTGCCGGTCAGCGGCAGGGTGCACTCCTCGAGCACCTTGGACTCACCCGCCTTGTTGGTGTGATCCATCACCACGATCACGCGCCCGACGCCCGCGACCAGGTCCATGGCCCCCCCCATGCCCTTGACCAGCTTGCCGGGAATCATCCAGTTGGCCAGATCGCCGTTTTCCGACACTTCCATCGCACCCAGGATGGCCATCGCGATCTTGCCACCCCGGATCATGCCAAAACTCGTGGCGCTATCGAAATAGACCGAGTGGGGCAGTTCGGTGATCGTCTGCTTGCCGGCGTTGATCAGGTCGGGGTCTTCATCGCCCTCATACGGAAACGGCCCCATGCCCAGCATGCCGTTTTCCGATTGCAGCGTCACCTCGACGCCGTCGGGGATGTAGTTGGACACCAGCGTCGGAATCCCGATGCCGAGGTTCACATACATCCCGTCTTCCAGTTCCTGCGCGGCGCGTGCCGCCATGTCGTTGCGATCCCAAGGCATATGCGTGTCCCTTTTGTTACCTGTGATCCGTGAAACCCACCGGCACATCGATCAGAACGACCGTCCCGGCAGCCCCGCGGGCCACGTTTATCGTCGCGTCCAGCCCGTTCAGAAGCTGGGTTATCAATTGCCCGCCCATCGTGGACTGGTTGGGCCAGTTGGCCGAGGCGGGAATGCCCACGCCATCGTCGGATACCATGATCCGCAGGCCGCCCGCGGCCAGTTTCGTCACCCGAAGCTCGACAAAGCCTTGCTGCATGCCGTCAAAGGCGTGGCGAAAGGCGTTCGACAGCACCTCGCAAGTCACCAACCCGATGCGGGTTGCGGATTCGAGGTTGACCTCGATCGGCTCGACCGACTGGTTGAACCGGATCCCGACGCGGCCCTCGTGAAACGAGATCGCGTTGGCGATGCGGCTCAGCAAGCTGCCCAGATCTATGAACCCGTCGTTCACGCGCCGGTCTGACAGGCGCATTTCCTCGTAGACCAGTTGCAGGCATTCCAGCCGCCGGGGCAGGGCCTCGACCTCGTGGGCCAGCCCCCGGGCATCCTTGCCTTGCAGTCGCTGCAGGCTGGACAGGATGATCGAAAGATCCTGTTCGACCCGCCCGCGCACCACGTCAAGATGCGCATCCTCGATCTGGTTGTCGGCGACACGATCGCCCGGCACCAGTTCCTTCTGGATGCCCAGGAAATAGATCGGCTTGCCGTCATCATTCAGGATCGGCGTTATCGTCAACTGGTTGCGGAACGAGGTACCATCGGCGCGGTAGTTCAGGATATCGACCGTGACGTCGCGCGCGTTCTCCATGGCGCTGCGCAGCCGGTCGACATCGCGCTTGTCGGTCCGCTCGCCCTGCAGGAACCGGCAGTTGCGCCCGATCACCGACGAGCGGTTATAGCCGGTCGTCCGTTCGAACGCGTCGTTGACATAGATGATGGGATTGTCGTCCATCGCCGGATTCGTGATCAGCATCGCGATGCTCAATCGGGAGAATCCGATCAGCACCTCGCTGTCGCCCAGAATCATGCTCATTTGTTCGTCATGCACGGCGGCACCCCCCGTCACGCTGCCGGGCGGGGGCGGGTCGTGCGCTGTTCGATGCGTTTCTCGTGCGTGCCCTGAATGATCCGGTGCACGTAGATGCCGGGCAGGTGGATCGAATCCGCGTCCAACTGGCCCGGCTCGACGATCTCTTCGACCTCGAGCACACAGATGCGGCCGCACATCGCGGCAGGCGGGTTGAAGTTGCGCGCGGTCTTGCGAAACACCGCGTTGCCGGTGGTGTCGGCCTTCCACGCCTTGACGATGGCCAGATCGGCAAAGATCGCACGTTCCAGGATGTAATCCTGACCGTCGAACTCTTTGACCTCCTTGCTCTCGGCGATCTGGGTGCCGACGCCGGTCTTGGTGTAGAAGCCGGGAATACCCGCACCGCCGGCGCGCATCCGCTCGGCCAGAGTGCCCTGCGGGTTGAACTCCAGCTCCAGCTCGCCCGACAGATACTGGCGCATGAACTCGGCGTTTTCACCGACATACGACGCCATCATCTTCTTGACCTGACGGCTTTCCAGCAGTTTGCCCAGCCCGAACCCGTCGACGCCGGCATTGTTCGATGCCACGGTCAGGTTCTGCACGCTGCTGTCCACGATCGCATCGATCAGCAGTTCGGGGATGCCGCACAGGCCGAATCCACCTGCCGCGATCAACATGCCGTCGCTCAGCACGCCATCCAGCGCTTCCGATGCAGAGTTGTAGACTTTTTTCATGGGTGTCCCCCTCAAACCGGTTTTCCTTGGTCTTGCCGGGTGAGGGGGGCAGAGTCAACGCATCCCAACGTAAGGGGTGCAAAAATGCGGAGTCGAAAACTCCGCTGAAATCAGAGTATCCGCACCTGCGTGCCGACCGGCGCGCGGCCGAACAGGTCTTCGATCAGGTGGTTGTACAGCCCGATGCAGCCATCCGACGAGCGCCGCCCGATCTTGCGCGTGTCATGGGTGCCGTGGATCAGATAGGCGGGCCAGGACAGGTACATTGCATGGGTGCCCAGCGGATTGTCGGGGCCGGGCGGCATGTATTGCACATCCATCCCGCGGTCGATCATGCTTTGGGTCGGGGTCCAGTCGGGGCCGACCTTCTTGCGCACGATCTCGGTATAGCCACGCTTGGTCAGCTCGTCGCTCATCGGGACCGAGGTGGGATAGACGCGGTAGTCGCTGCCGTCCTCGTTCCAGAAATGCAGCGCCCGCGAAGTCGTATCGGCCACGATCGCGCCCTTGCCAAGGGTGTCGAAATGGTCGCGCCAGTCCTGCGCCACAAAGCTGGAGGTGTTGCGCCGAACACCGGGCTGGCCCTGCCGCTCTTCGTCCAGTGTCTGCGCGCGCAGCAGCGCCGGGGTAAAGAGAGCGGCACCGCCTGCCAACAGCAGCGCGCGCCGATTGAAGAATGGTTTTGTCATGATCTCTGCCTGTTATGCGTGTTTACGCATGTGTCTGCTACAGGCCCTGAAAAGGCCAATCAAGCCTGCTCACACACGCGTGTACGTGTCAGGCCTTTTTGGCGGTCTTTGTCTCGGCGGGCTTTTTCGCGGGCGTTTTCCTGGCCGCCGGCTTTTTCTCTGCCGGTTTCTTGGTCGCGGCCTTCTTGGCGGGGGCTTTCTTGGCCGGAGCCTTCTTGGCTGTCTTTTCGGCGATCAGCGACAGAGCCACGTCCATCGTCACATCCTGTGCCTCGGTCTCCTTTGGCAGGGTCGCGTTTACCTTGCCCCATTTGACATAGGCGCCATACCGCCCGTCCATCACGTTGACCGGCCCGCCCTCGGTCGGGTGTTCGCCCAGTTCCTTGAGCGGCTTGGCACCCGCGCCACGCCCGCGCCCGCCCGGGTTGGCGCGCTTTTCGGCCAGCAGTTCGACCGCGCGGTTCATGCCCATTTCGAACACGTCTGCGGGGTCTTTCAGATTGGCATAGACCGGTTTCGCATCCTCCGGTCCCTGATGCATGACATAGGGGCCAAAGCGGCCAAAATTGGTCTTGATCGCGCCGCCCTCGGGATGATCGCCCACGATGCGCGGCAACGACAGCAGGGTCAGCGCCTTTTCCAGCGTCATCTCATCCGCCTGCCAGCCTTTGGGCAGGCTGGCGCGGTCGGGTTTCTTGTTCTCTTCGGTCACCTCGCCGCGCTGCACGTAAGGCCCGAACCGGCCCGAACGCAGCGAGATTTCGTTGCCCTGCTCATCCTCGCCCAGCACTCGGTCGCCCGCCTCGGCGGCATCGCCGCCGATGGGGCGGGTGTAGCGGCATTCGGGATAGCGCGAACAGCCGACGAATCCGCCCGAGCGCGAGGTTTTCAGATGCAGGCTGCCATCGCCGCACAGCGGACAGGCGCGCGGATCGGTGCCATCCTCGCGCGGCGGATAGAGCTGCGGCGCAAGCGCGGCATCCAGCACATCCAGCACCTCGGAAATCCGCAGATCCGAGGTTTCGGAAATCGCGGCGGAAAAGTCGCGCCAGAAGCGGCTCAGCAATTCCTTGTAATCCGCCTCGCCCGCGCTCACCTCGTCCAGTTCGTTCTCCAGCGCGGCGGTAAAGTCATACTCCACGTAGCGGCGGAAGAAGTTGGTCAGGAACACGGTCACGATCCGGCCCTTGTCCTCGGGGATCAGGCGGTTCTGTTCCTTGCGGACATATTCGCGGTCCTGGATCGTGGTGACGATGCTGGCATAGGTCGAAGGGCGACCGATGCCCAGTTCTTCCATCTTCTTGACCAGCGTCGCCTCGGTATAGCGCGGCGGCGGCTGGGTGAAATGCTGCTCGGGCGTGACGCTGCGCTTGGCCGTGGCGTCGCCCTCGGCGATCTGGGGCAGGCGCTTGTCGTCGTCATCCACGACCTCGTCGCGGCCTTCCTCGTAGACGCGCAGGAACCCGTCGAACAACACAACCTGACCGGTGGCGCGCAGGCCAACCTGGCCATCGGCGCTGGCGATCTCGACCGTGGTGCGCTCCATCCGGGCGGCCTCCATCTGGCAGGCGATGGTGCGCTTCCAGATCAGGTCATACATCCGGCGCTGATCGGTATCGGTCAGTTTCAGGGCGGGTGCATCCTTGGTCATGTCCGTGGGACGGATGCATTCATGCGCTTCCTGCGCGTTTTTCGCCTTGTTCTTGTACATGCGCGGGCTGTCGGGCACGTACTCGGGACCGTAGCGGTCCTTGATCGCGTCCCGGGTCGCGTGCACCGCCTCGGGCGACATGTCGATGCCGTCGGTCCGCATGTAGGTGATATGCCCGGCCTCATACAGGCGCTGCGCCGCGTTCATGCACTGCTTGGCACCCATGCCGAACTTGCGGCTGGCCTCTTGCTGCAGGGTCGATGTCATGAAGGGCGCGCTGGGGTTGCGGCTGGCCGGTTTCGCCTCGACCGAGGCCACGCGCAAATCGCGGCTGTTGATCGCCTGCACCGCCATTTCGGCCTGTGTTTCGTTGGCCAGGTCGTACTTGTCCACCTTCTTGCCGGCCAGCGTGGTCAGCCGCGCCTCGAATTCCTGACCGCGCGGCGTGGCCAGCAGCGCCTTGACCGACCAGTATTCGCGCGCCTTGAAGGCCTCGATCTCGATCTCGCGCTCGACGATCAGCCGCAGGCAGACAGATTGCACCCGCCCGGCCGATTTGGCGCCGGGCAGCTTGCGCCACAGCACCGGCGACAGGTTGAAGCCCACAAGGTAGTCCAGCGCGCGGCGGGCCAGATAGGCCTCGACCAGCGGCGCGTCGATGTCGCGCGGATTGGCCATCGCCTCGGTCACGGCGGCCTGAGTGATGGCGTTGAAGGTGACGCGGCTGACCGCGGTGTCCTTCTTGATGGCGCGACGCTTGGTCAATGCCTCTTTCAGGTGCCAGCTGATCGCCTCGCCCTCGCGGTCGGGGTCAGTGGCGAGGATCAGCGAATTGTCGGATTTCAGGGCTTCGGCGATCGCGCGGACGTGTTTGGCGCTGTCGGTGCCGACCTCCCATTTCATGTCGAAATCATGCTCGGTATCGACCGAACCATCCTTGGGCGGAAGGTCACGCACATGGCCATACGAGGCCAGAACCGTGTATCCCGTGCCCAGATATTTGTTGATTGTCTTGGCCTTGGCAGGGGATTCGACAACAACGACGGGCATCAGGATTCCTTTCGACTCGGCACAGGGCGTGTGGCGGCGGACCATGTGGCGTGTCGGTGTTGTTTGTCAATGCGCCGAATTTGGATGCCAGGCCCGGCGCGGGTTCCGGCCGGTGCGATTGCGGCCAACCGGGTCGCGCCAAATGATGCGCCGTCGGTGCGGTGTGGCAGGGCAGAGCAGTCCGGCAGGCGGGGTGGATCAGGTGGGCCGCCTAGTTGATCCGCGCCAGCAGCCCGCCGGGTTGGCGCACGATGCGGCCATCCAGTTCCAGATCGGTCAGCACCGGAGCCACGGCCTGTGCGGGGGCGCGCAGATCGCGGATCAGTTGATCCTCGGCCAGTGGCGACGGGCCCAGCCGTTCCAGGATCAGGCTGTGCAGGGCGGCGGTTTCGCGCAGGTCGCGCCTTTCGGGCGGGGGGGGCGGTATGTCGGCCAGCGCCAGTTCGGGCTGCGCGGGAGGCGACGCAGGCGCGGCTGCACGCGGCAGCGCCTCGGTCACATCCTCGGCGTTGCGGATCAGGGTGGCCCCGTCGCGGATCAGCATGTTGCAGCCAGCGGCGCGGGCGTCAAAGGGATGGCCGGGCACTGCCATCACCTCGCGCCCCTGATCCAGCGCATCGCGGGCGGTGATCAGGCTGCCGGATTTCGCCGCCGCCTCGACCACCACGACAGCGCGCGCAAGGCCCGAGATCAGGCGGTTGCGGCGCGGGAAATGGCGCGCCTGCGGCACCGTGCCGATGGGTTGTTCGGACAGGCGCAGACCCTTTTTGGCGATGTTTTCGGCCAGTTGCGTGTTTTCTGCCGGATAGACCACATCGACACCGCCCGCCATGATGGCGATGGTGCCAGTGTCCAGCGTGGCCAGATGGGCGGCGGTGTCGATGCCGCGCGCCAGACCCGAGACGATGACAAACCCCTGTTTGGCAAGGTCTATCGCCAGCGCGCGGGCCATCCGCGTGCCCAGGGACGATGCGTTGCGCGCGCCCACCATTGCGATGCGGTCGCGGGCCAGCAGGGTAGTGTCACCCGTCGCCCACAGGATCGGGGGTGCGTCGGGCAGATCAAGCAGGTCTGCGGGATACGCGGCCTCGCCCACGCAGATCATCTGCGCGCCCATGCTGCGTCCTCGGCGCAGTTCGGCCAATGCCACCTCGGGCGGGCAGGGCGTGTAATCGTCGATCCCCGCATCGCGGGCGATACCGGGCAGGGCGTCAAGCGCGCCCTGCACCGATCCGTGGGTCTGCATCAGCCGGTAGAAGGTCGTTGGACCGACCCGGCGTGAGCGCAAGAGGCGAAGCCACGACACCCGCTCATCTTCCGTGGTGGGTGGGAGTGGGGGGTGAGTGGAAGGATGAAACTCGTCTGGCATCGCGACCTCGCCGTCTTACAGAATCATGTCTAGCGCAGGGGTGGTTAATGGCGGGTAAACCGAACTCGGGCGCGTCCTTTGACATGCAGGGGCGGCATGGTAGCCATAAGGCATTGACACAGAAAAGGAGCCGTCATGACAGCAGCCAGACACCCCACCCGAATCCTGAGCGCGATCGCGGTCGCCGTCTGCGTTGCCTTGCCCGCGCAGCTGGCCGCGCAAGAGGTGATCGGCGAAATCCGCGTCACCCTGGATGGGGAGGACCGCGTGTGGCAGACCCTGCGCAGCACCGACCCTTCGGTCAGTTTCAACACGGGCGTCACCGAATACGGGCCGATGCGCGACATCACCATTCAGGGGTACCGCGAAGGCGGGTCCTACACGCGCGACGTTTTCGTGATCTCGCTGGCGCTGATGGGGGATGGCGGGATGGTGGACCAGACGGTGATGCACGTGCCCGAGCGCATGTCGCAAAGCTGGATGAACGCCGACGATGAAACGCTGGTCACGATCGAGCATATCGACGACGGTTCCATCCGCGGCACGCTGTCGGGGCGGATCTGCTTCAAGGACGGGATGATGACGCCGGTGGATACCGACGATTGCCTCCCGGTCGAAGGCACGTTCGAAACCAGCCTGCCTCAGGAAGAGTAGGGGCCAGGGCCTAGCCGCCCGAGCCGCCCACGGTCAGCCCGCCGATCATGACAGTGGGCTGGCCCACGCCAACCGGCACCCATTGCCCGGCCTTGCCGCAATTGCCCATGCCGGGGTCCAGCGCCATGTCGTTGCCAAGCGCGCGGATCTGTTGCAGCGCGGTCGCCCCGTCGCCGATCAGGGTCGCTCCCTTGACCGGGGCTCCGATCTTGCCGTTCTTCACGCGATACGCCTCGGTGCAGGAAAACACGAACTTGCCGTTGGTGATATCGACCTGCCCGCCGCCAAAGCCCACGGCATAGATCCCGTCCTTGAGGTCGGCCACGATGTCGCCGGGGCTGGCATCGCCGCCCAGCATGTAGGTGTTGGTCATGCGCGGCATCGGGATATGCGCATAGCTTTCGCGCCGCCCGTTTCCGGTGGGCTCGACCCCCATCAGTCGCGCGTTCTGACGATCCTGCATGAAGCCCACGAGGATGCCGTCCTCGATCAGCACGTTCCTGCGGCTGGGAGTGCCTTCGTCGTCAAAGGTGATGCTGCCGCGCCGGTCGGGGATGGTGCCATCGTCCAGAACGGTGACGCCGGGGGCGGCCACCCGCTGACCCAGCAGCCCGGCAAAGGCCGATGTGCCCTTGCGGTTGAAATCCCCCTCCAGCCCGTGGCCCACCGCCTCGTGCAGCAGGATGCCGGGCCAGCCGGGGCCAAGAACCACATCCATCACCCCGGCGGGTGCGGGGTCGGCGCGCAGGTTGACCAGCGCGATGCGCAGCGCCTCGGTCGCCTTGGCCTGCCAGTCGGCGGGGTCCAGCAGGCCGTCCAGCCCGACGCGCCCGCCACCCCCGGCGGTGCCGGATTCGCGGCGGTCCTGATCCTCGACGATGACGCTGACATTGACGCGGGTCATCGGGCGCACATCGCGCATGTGCTGGCCGTCGGGGCGCAGGATCTCGACCTCTTGAAGGGACGCGGCGATGGTGGCCGTCACCTGCACCACGCGGCTGTCCAACTCGCGGGCAAAGGCGTCGATGGCCCGCAGAGTGTCCAGTTTCACCGGAAACTCGACGCCCCCGATCGGGTCGGCATCGGTGTACAGGTGTCGATTGGTGGCTTGCGGCCCGGCGGCCAGCGTGCCGCCGCCATCGCCCACCGCCAGCCGGGCGGTGGCCACGGCACGGGTCAGCGCGGCCTCGGAGATTTCGGACGAATGGGCGTATCCTGCCACCTCGCCGCGCACGGCGCGCAGCCCGAACCCTTCGGAGGCGTCATAGCTGGCGGTCTTCACCCGGCCATCGTCGAACACCAACGCCTCGGAGCGGCGACGCTCCAGGAAAATCTCGCCATCATCGGCCCCGGCGGTGGCCTGCTGCAACTGATGCAGGGCGCGGTCGCGGTCCAGCAGGGTGTCAAAGGGGCGAAAATCGGACTGGGTGGGACTTTGGGCCATGGGCTGATGCCTTTCTCGTTCGTCGGGGCCGACCGACAAGGCCACCCCACTGCCGACATATATAATGTGTCGTACCCGGCTGCCACCACCGACGCCAGCGAGCAGCCAAGGCAGATCATATGCAATTTTGCTGTTTTGAGTGCTTGTGGGGCCTGCCCCAATTGATCTATGTCAAAAAAGCGTCTGTTTGCCGCAACTGAATATGTTGTCCGACGTGGCATATTGTGGTTTGTGGCGGCGAACCAGAAAAGGAATTCCGCAGTATACAATCGCCATGCGGGGGGCCACCGGGACCGAATTTTTGACGACGATCAACCGATCAGGGTGACACATGCGACTAATCTCTAGCCTTATGGCCGCGACAGCAGCCTTTTCCGCCGCACCGGCATTTGCGCAGGACGCACTTGAAGTAATCGGCAAGCCGACTCCGGGTGGCATGGGGTTTCAACCCGCCGCAACGGAACTGGCGCGCGACCTGCAGGGGCTGGATGGCCTGATTCTCGTGATCATCACAATGATCACCCTGCTGGTGACCGGTTTGCTGCTGTTCGTGATCTTCCGGTTCAACAAGCGGAGCAACCCAACCCCGGCCAGCTTTACCCACAACTCGCCGATCGAGGTGGCCTGGACCATCGGGCCGATCGTGATCCTGGTGTTCATCGGTGCGTTTTCGCTGCCGGTTCTGTTCAAGCAACAAGAGATCCCCGAGGGCGATATCTATATCAAGGTGACGGGCTACCAGTGGTACTGGGGCTACGAATACACCGATCACGAGTTCGGCTTCGAGAGCTTCATGTTGGCCAAGGATGACCTTGAAGAATACGGCTACAACCCGGATGAGTACCTGCTGGCGACCGACACCGCCGTGGTGGTGCCCGTTGGCAAGACCGTCGTGATGGACGTGACCGGCGCTGACGTGATCCACAGCTGGACGATCCCTGCCTTTGGCGTCAAGCAGGATGCCGTTCCGGGCCGCATCGCGCAGCTTTGGTTCAATGCCGACCGTGAAGGCGTCTATTTCGGTCAGTGTTCGGAACTGTGCGGCAAGGACCATGCCTATATGCCGATCACGGTCAAGGTCGTCAGCCAGGAGGCATATGACAACTGGCTGCAGGGGGCCATCGACGAATATGCAGGCAACCCTGCCTCGATCCAGGTGGCTTCGGCCGAGTAACGCAAGCCTTGCCCGGGGGCGTCCGCCAACGCGCCCGGGTCAGCCAGCCAACAGGACACACTGATGAGCGACGCGAGCATCACCACCACGCAAGAGCCCGAAGCGAGTTTCGGCGATTATGTTGCCCTGCTGAAACCGAGGGTGATGTCGCTGGTGGTGTTCACCGCCGTCGTTGGCCTGTTGGCAGCGCCTGTTGCCGTGCATCCGTTCATCGCCTTTTGCGCCATTCTGTTCATAGCGATTGGGGCGGGCGCGTCGGGCGCGCTGAACATGTGGTGGGATGCCGATATCGACCTTTTGATGAAGCGCACCGCGCGTCGTCCCGTGCCCGCAGGCAAGGTCACCGCCGACGAGGCGCTGGCCGTGGGGGTGGCCCTGTCCGGGCTGTCGGTGATGATGCTGCTGCTCGCGACCAATTGGGTGGCGGCGGCGATCCTGGCCTTCACCATCTTTTTCTATGCCGTGGTCTACACCATGTGGCTGAAACGGTGGACGCCGCAGAACATCGTGATCGGTGGTGCCGCCGGGGCGTTCCCGCCGATGATCGGCTGGGCCGTGGCCACTGGCGGTGTCAGCGTTGAATCGCTGCTGATGTTCGCGCTGATCTTCATCTGGACGCCGCCGCATTTCTGGGCGCTGGCCCTGTTCATGAACGCCGATTATGAAAATGCGGGCGTGCCGATGCTGACCGTCACACATGGCCGCCGCGTGACGCGCAACCATGTGTTCGGTTATACGCTGCTGCTGGCCGTGCTGGCGGTGGGCACGGCGTTCACCGCAATCGGCGGGCCGGTCTATCTGGCCGTGGCTCTGGTGCTGAACGCGCAGTTCGTGCTGGGGGCATGGCGCATCTGGCGCCGCGACGAAACGGTGGCCGAGGCCGACAAGTACAAGGTCGAGAAGAAATTCTTCCGCCTGTCGCTGCTGTATCTGTTCGCCCATTTCGGTGCGATCCTGGCCGAAGCGGCGCTGCGGCCCTGGGGCCTGGGAGGCTGGTAAGACCATGAGTTTTCGCGTCGAACATGAACTGCACGGCCGCCGCAAGGGGCGCAACATCGGGCTTGGACTGACACTGGCCGCGTTGATTGCCATCGTTTTCGGCATGACCATCGTCAAGGTCAGCACCAGCGAATTCGATCTGCCGCGCGCCCAGGTAGAGGAGAACTGACAATGGCAATGGATCCGAAAACCAAGACCCTTGCGCAGACCGTGGGCGTGGTGGTGCTGATGGGCGGGCTGGCCTGGGCCTCGGTGCCGTTTTATGACTGGTTCTGCCGGGTGACCGGCTTTGGCGGCGTTACCGATGTGGCCGAGGGCGGCTCGGACGTGATCCTGGACCAGACCATAACGGTGCGCTTTGACGCCTCGAAGCAGCGTGGCATGCCATGGGAGTTCAAGCCGATGCAGCGTCAGATGGAGCTGCGCATCGGCGAAACCGGGCTCGCCTTTTATGAGGCCTATAACCCCACGGATCGTCCCGTGGCAGGCAGCGCCAGCTATAACGTCGCCCCCTACGAGGCGGGTGGATTTTTCTACAAGATCGATTGCTTCTGCTTTGAACAGCAGGTTCTGCAACCCGGCGAGCGGGTCGAGATGCCGGTGACATTCTATGTCGATCCCGAGATCGTCACCGACCGCGATGCAAAGTTTGTCCACCGTATCACGCTGGGCTACACGTTTCATGAAATCGACCTGCCCGAAGAGCAAGCCGCTCTTGCAACGGGTCAGGACAGCACCGTCAACTAAGAAAAGCCGACGAGGGACCCAAGATGGCGCACGAAAAGAACCACGATTATCACATTCTGGCCCCGTCGCTGTGGCCTTTGCTGGCCTCGGTCGCGGCCTTTGCCATGCTGTACGGCGCGGTGCTGTGGATGCATGACAGCGGCCCGTGGCTGTTTCTGATCGGCTTTGTCGGGGTGCTTTATGTCATGTTCGGCTGGTGGGCCGATGTGGTGGCGGAAAGCCAGGTAGGCGATCACACCCCGGTGGTGCAGATCGGCCTGCGCTATGGCTTCATCCTGTTCATAATGTCCGAGGTGATGTTCTTTGCCGCCTGGTTCTGGAGCTTTTTCAAGCATGCGCTGTATCCCATGGGCCCGCAAAGTCCCGCGGTGGACGGCGTCTGGCCGCCCGCCGGGATCGAGACATTCGACCCCTGGCACCTGCCGCTAATCAACACGCTGATCCTGCTGTGCTCGGGCGCTGCGGCCACATGGGCCCACCATGCGCTGGTGCATGAAAACAACCGCAAGGACATGCGGTCCGGGCTGATCCTGGCGATTGCGCTGGGGGCGATCTTTACCGCGTTCCAGATCTACGAATACACCCATGCGTCCTTTGGCTTTGCGGGCAATATCTATGGCGCGAACTTCTTCATGGCCACGGGCTTTCACGGCTTTCACGTGGTGATCGGCACGATCTTCCTGCTGGTGTGCCTGATCCGCCTGCAGCGCGGGCATTTCACCCAGGAAAAGCACGTCGGGTTCGAAGCCGCCGCCTGGTACTGGCACTTTGTCGATGTGGTGTGGCTCTTCCTGTTCGCGGCGATCTATATCTGGGGCGCCTGAGCCACCGGCTTTGCGGTTGAAATCCCGCGCGTAAACCGACAGTAAAGCAGGGCGCGCCGATGTGGCGCGCCTTGTGCGTTTCGTCAAACCAGCCCGAAAGACCCGCGATGCTGCGATACATCGTTCCGCTGATTTTCGGACTGGCCGGCATCGCCGTGCTGGTCAGCCTCGGTACATGGCAGATGCAGCGGCTGGAATGGAAACGCGGCTTGCTGTCCGATATCGAGGCGCGGATTTCCGCGCCGGCCATTTCGCTGCCCGACGACCCCGACCCCCGGGCCGACCGCTACCTGCCGGTGCAGGCAACGGGGCAGGTGGATGATACTGCACCGCTGCGCGTGCTGGTCAGCCAGAAACAGATCGGCGCGGGCTATCGCCTGATTTCCGCGCTCGAGACGGATCAGGGCCGCGTGCTGCTGGATCGCGGGTTCATCCGCGTGGCCGATGCCATCCCGCCCACGCCGCAGGGCGCGGTGACGGTGACCGGCAACCTGCACTGGCCGGATGACCGCAACGACTCGACGCCCGACAATGACGTGGCGGGCAACACGTGGTTTGCCCGTGATCTGGACCAGATGGCGCAGGTCCTGGATACGCAGCCGCTGCTGGTGGTCGCGCGGCAGATCACCCCTCCCGAAACCGGGGTGACGCCCTTGCCCGTGGATACCGCCGGTATCCCGAACGACCATCTTGAATACGCGATGACGTGGTTTTCGCTGGCCGTGATCTGGGCCGTGATGACCGGATATTTCCTGTGGCGGACCCGCCGCCCCAACACACAGGCCAAGGCGCAATGAAATATGTATCCACCCGGGGGCAGGCCCCCGAACTGACGTTCGAGCAGGCGATGCTGACCGGTCTGGCCCGCGACGGGGGCCTGTATGTGCCGGCCGAGATCCCGGTGATGGGCCATGCCGACATCGCCGCGCTGGCCGGTCTGCCCTATGAAGAGGTGGCGTTCCGCATCATGCGGCCCTTCATCGGAGACACCTTCACCGATGAGGAGTTCCAAGGGATCATCGAACGCGCCTATGCGGGCTTTGGCCATGCCGCCCGAGCGCCCCTGGTGCAACTGGATCAGGGGCATTTCCTGCTCGAGCTGTTTCACGGGCCCACGCTGGCGTTCAAGGATTTCGCCATGCAGATGATCGGCCAGATGTTTCAGGCCGCCCTTGCCCGGTCGGGCAATCGCGTGACCATCGTGGGGGCCACCAGCGGCGATACCGGCTCGGCGGCGATCGAGGCCTTCAAGGGGCTGGAGGCGGTGGATGTGTTCATCCTCTACCCCCATGGCCGTGTCTCCGAGGTGCAGCGCCGGCAGATGACCACCCCGCCCGAGGCCAACGTGCATGCCCTGGCGATCGAGGGGCATTTCGATGACGCGCAGGCGCGGGTCAAGGACATGTTCAACGATTTCGAGTTTCGCGACGGCGTGCGGCTGGCCGGGGTCAATTCGATCAACTGGGCGCGGGTGCTGGCGCAAGTGGTCTATTATTTCACCTCGGCCGTGGCGCTTGGTTCACCGCATCGCAAGGTCAGCTTCACCGTGCCCACGGGCAATTTCGGGGATATCTTTGCGGGCTACATCGCCAAGCGCATGGGGCTGCCCATCGACCGGCTGGTGGTGGCGACAAACCTAAATGACATCCTGCACCGCTGCCTGACCAGTGCCGACTATACCCCCGATGGTGTGATCCCGTCGATCAGCCCGTCGATGGATATTCAGGTCAGCAGCAATTTCGAGCGTGCGCTGTTCGACGCCTATGGCCGCGACGGCGCGGCAGTGGCGCAGCTGATGGACGAGCTGAAAGCGGGTGGCTTTCGCGTCAGCCAGGGCGCGCAGCAGGCCCTGCGCGAACATTTCGACAGTGGCCGCTGCGACGAGGATCAGACCCGCGCCACCATCCGGCGTCTCCGCGCCACCACCGGCGAGCTGTTGTGCCCGCATTCGGCGGTGGGCGTGCATGTGGCCGAACAGCATCTGCACCGCGACGTGCCGATGGTCACGCTGGCCACCGCGCACCCGGCGAAATTCCCGGATGCCGTGGAAGCGGCCAGCGGCATTCATCCCCCCTTGCCCCCGCGCATGGCTGATCTGTATGACCGGCCTGAGCGGCTGACCCCCGTTCCCAACGACCTGCAAGCCATCGAAACCCTGATCCGCGAGCGTATTGCCCCTTGAGCGTCCAACTTCATACCCTGTCCAACGGATTTCGCATCGTCACCGAGCGGATGCCCGGCCTGCAATCGGCGACCATCGGCATCTGGGCCCTGACCGGCGCGCGCAACGAACGCCCCGAGCAGAACGGCATCGCGCATTTTCTGGAGCACATGGCCTTCAAGGGCACGTCGCGGCGCAGCGCGCTGGACATCGCCGAGGCGATCGAGGACGTGGGCGGCTATATCAACGCCTATACCAGCCGCGAAACCACCGCCTATTACGCGCGGGTGCTGGGCGCGGATGTGCCGCTGGCGATGGATGTGATCGGCGACATCGTGCGCCATTCTGTGTTCGAAGCGCGCGAGATCGAGGTCGAGCGCGGCGTGATCCTGCAGGAAATCGGGCAGGCGCTGGACACGCCCGATGACATCATCTTCGACTGGTTGCAGGAACGCGCCTATCCCGACCAGCCGCTGGGCCGCTCGATCCTTGGCCCGGCCGAGCGTGTGCGCGGCTTTGGCCGCGACGACCTGCACACCTTCGTGGCCGAGCATTATGGCCCGGGCAACATGGTGCTTTCGGCGGCGGGCGATGTGGATCACGCACAGATCGTGGCCATGGCCGAGGACATGTTCGGCGATCTGCCTGCCCGCGCCACGCCCGACGTGGTGCCCGCGCGGTTCGACGGCGGCGATCTGCGCGTCGACAAGGTGCTGGAACAGGCCCATGTCGCGCTGGCGTTCGAGGCGCCGGCGGTGACCGATCCGGGCATCTACACCGCGCAGATCCTGGGCAGCGCCCTGGGCGGCGGCATGTCGAGCCGGCTGTTTCAGGAAATCCGCGAAAAGCGCGGCCTGTGCTATACGATCTTCGCGCAGGCCGGGGCCTATTCCGACAGCGGGATGCTGACGATCTATGCCGGCACCTCGGCGGACGAGGTGGCGGGGCTGACAACGCTGACGCTGGACGAGATGAAGCGCGCCGCCGACACCCTGTCGGTGGCCGAACTGGACCGCGCCCGCGCGCAGATGAAGGCCGGGCTGCTGATCGGGCTGGAAAGCCCGTCTTCGCGCGCCGAACGCATGGCGCGGATGATCCAGATCCGCGGCCGCGTGCCCGATCTGGACGAGGTGGTGGCGCGCATCGACGCGGTCACGCTGCCCGACCTGCGCGAGATGGCGGCGCAGATGGCCACCACCGCGCCGATGGCCGTGGCAATGTACGGCCCCGTCTCGCAGGCCCCCGACTGGGACGCGCTGGTGGCGCGGCGGGCGGCCTGATGCTGTTTTCGCGCCGCAAGGTGCGGATCGAGACCGAGCGCATGAGCCTGCGTGCGCCGCAGCACGGCGACTTCCGCGAATGGACGTCGCTGCGCCGCGAAAGCACAGATTTCCTGGCCCCGTGGGAACCCACCTGGGCCGAGGATCACCTGACGCGCAAGGGATTTACCAACCGCGTCTACTGGGCGCAAAGGTCCATCGCCAACGGCACGGCGGTGCCGCTGTTCCTGTTCCGGCGCGACGATCATACCCTTCTGGGCGCGATCACGCTGGACAACATCCGCCGAGGTCCGGCGCAGGCGGGCACGCTGGGCTATTGGGTGGGCGAGGCGCATGCAAGGCAGGGCTTCATGCAAGAAGCGATTGCCGCCATGACGCATCACGCGTTTCATCACATGGGCCTGAGCCGGATCGAAGCCGCCTGCCTGCCGGAAAACGTCGCGTCGCGCGGGGTGCTGGAAAAATGCGGCTTCAAGTATGAAGGCGTCGCGCAAAGCTATCTTCAGATCAACGGGCGCTGGCGGACGCATGTTTTATACGCAGCCCTGCGCGCCGACCGGCGCGGGCGCACCGACGCGGGCTGAAATCGCGGACCTCACCGGACTGTGATCCTCGACCACGGTGGGAATCGCATTACCTTTGGTCAACAAAGGAGATGCGCCGATGATCCGATTTGCCCTTGCCTTTGCGGTTGCCCTGACCGCCACCAGTGTCACCGCGCAGGACCGGAGGATGAGCCATTGCATCGCCATCGCCGATGCCGCGCCGGGGATCGAATATCTGCACAAGGCCAGTTTTCGCGAGGATGTGCCCGATTTCGCCGCCCGCATCACCTATGTCACCCATGCGTCCTTTCTGATCCAGACGCCCGGGGGGCTGAGCGCGGTGACGGATTTCACCGGCTTTATCGGCAATGTCGATTTCATCCCCGACGTGGTGACGATGAACCACGCCCATTCCACCCATTGGACGCCCAACCCCGATCCGGCGATCCCCCATGTGCTGCGCGGCTGGGGCGAGGAGTTTGGCGCGGGCATCGAGCACCGGCTGGATCTGGGCGAGATGTATGTCCGCAACGTGCCCACCGACATTCGCAGCTATGGCGGGACCGAGACCAACGGAAACTCGATCTTCGTATTCGAGGTCGAGGGCCTGTGCATCGGGCATCTGGGCCACCTGCACCACGAACCCGACGAGGCGCAATATGCCGCCCTTGGCCGTCTTGATGTGGTGATGGCGGCGGTGGATGGCGGGATGACGATTGATCTGCCCTCGATGTTGCGGGTGCTGAACCGGCTGAAATCGTCGGTCGTGATCCCGATGCACTGGTTTGCCGACCGCTCCCTTCAGGCGTTCATCGAAGGGATGCGGGGCGAGTTCGACATCGTGGATGAAGGCGCGCATTCGGTCACCGTGTCACTGCGCGATCTGCCGTCCCGCCCCACGGTGGTTGTGCTGCGTCCCGATTACCTGCGCGAAGACATGGAGTGACGGGGAAAGTGCAGTGACAGGGGGCGGTGGGTTGGCACCCACCCTACGGCTTGATGGCGCGGGCGGCGGCGATGGCCGAGGACCAGGCCCATTGAAAGTTGTAGCCGCCCAGCCAGCCGGTCACGTCCACCGCTTCGCCGATGAAATACAGCCCCGGAACGTGCCTGCTGCCCATGGTTTTGGAACTCAGTGCGTTGGTGTCGATACCGCCCAGGGTGACCTCGGCTGTGCGATAGCCTTCGGTGGCGGTGGGTCGCAGCCGCCACTCTGACAGCGCGCCGGCGATCTGCGCCAGCCGCGTGTCGGGCTGATCGGCCAGATTGCCCGCCAGCCCCAGCGACGGGGCCAGATGATCGACCAGCCGGGCGGGCAGGTGTTGCGCCAGCACGGTGGTCAGGTTGCGGCGGCCATGGCTGGCGCGGGCGGCGCGCAGGCTGTCGTAAAGCACGCCCTTGGGATCGAGGATCAGCACGATCTCGTCCCCTTCGCGCCAGTAGGAACTGATTTGCAGGATCGCCGGGCCGGACAGGCCGCGATGGGTGAACAGCGCCGCCTCGTCAAAGCTGACGCCCCCCGCCTGCGCGCGCACCGGGCAGGCGGTGCCGCTGATCGGCTGGAACGGCGTGTCGGAAAAGGTAAACGGCACCAGTGCGGGGCGGGTTTCCGTCACCTCGTGGCCGAACTGCCGCGCGATGTCATAGGCGGCGCCCGTGGCCCCCATCTTGGGGATCGACTTGCCCCCCGTGGCCACCACCAGGTTGCGCGCGGTGACATGCACGCGCTCGCCTTGCCGGTCCAGCATCGCGGTGAACTGCTGCCCGTCGTGCGACAGCGCCGCCAGCGAGGTTTGCAGCCACAGATCGGCCTGCGCCGCCTCGTCCAGCAGCATCCGGATGATCTGGCGGGCGCTGTCGTCGCAGAACAACTGTCCCAGCGTCTTTTCGTGCCAGGCGATGCCGTGGCGATCCACGAGGTCGATGAAATCCCACTGCGTGTAGCGCGCCAGCGCGGATTTGGCGAAATGCGGGTTCTGGCCCAGAAAGGCGCCCGGCTCGGTGTGCAGGTTGGTGAAATTGCACCGCCCCCCGCCCGAGATGCGGATCTTCTCGCCCGGGGCCTTGGCGTGGTCGATGACCAGCGTGCCCGGCCCGGTGTGGGCGGCACACATGAGCCCGGCCGCGCCGGCCCCGAGAATGAGCGTGTTTACCTGCATGCAGGGGCCTTGCCCGAACGGTCATGCCCCGTCAAGCGGCGGCTACCCGTCACGCGGGCAGGGGAACCAATGCACAGCGGGGTCGTTGTTCAGGCATCACACCACATCGAAAACTTCGATTTTGATAACGAAGGAGGAAGAAATGACACTCAGGTCAAAACCCCGGGAGTTTGATTTCGCGGATGCCTATCCCACGCGCCTGAAGACAGGCGAAACCTTGTCGCCGCGCCGCGATCCGGTCCTGTGGCAGGCATGGTCCGAGGATGCGCCGATCGGCCGGGACGAGGCGGAGCAGTATGATGAAAAGGGCTACCTGATCCGCAAGAACCTGTTTTCAGATGACGAGCTGAAGCAGCTGGTCGAGACGTCCGACGCCTTGCGCCGCAGCGGAAACGGGATCGACGCCGAGGATCTGGTGGCCGAGCCCGACACCGACGCGGTGCGTACGATTTTCCGGCTGGACCGGCATTCGGACGTCTTTGCCCGGCTGGCGGAGGATGCGCGCCTTGCGGGTGTCGCGCAGTTTCTGCTGGGGGATGATGTCTATCTGCACCAGTCGCGCCTGAACTACAAACCGGGTTTCACCGGCAAGGAGTTCTACTGGCATTCCGATTTCGAGACCTGGCACGCCGAAGACGGGATGCCCCGGATGCGCGCGGTATCGGCCTCGGTCCTGTTGACCGACAATTCGAAACTGAACGGTCCGCTGATGCTGGTGCCGGGGTCGCACAGGACGTGGATCGCCTGTCAGGGCGCGACGCCGCAGGACAATCACAAAACCTCGCTCAAGCAGCAGAAGGTCGGCGTGCCCAGCGACGACACCATCGCACGGCTGGTGCGCGAAAACGGGTTGGACGTAGCCAGCGGGCCGACGGGTACCGTGATCTTCTTTGACTGCAATACGCTGCACGGCTCGAACGGCAATATCACGCCTGACCCGCGCTCGAACGCGTTTTTCGTGTTCAACGCGATGTCGAATGCCCTGCGCGCGCCTTATGCGGCGTCAAACCCGCGCCCGGCCTTTCTGGCCAATCGCGAACCCCCCAGGGCGATCCGCACGCGCCAAACATCGCTGACCGACGCCTGAGGCGGCCCCGGCCCATCCGGACGGGCTGCCCGATGGTGACGATCCCGGGCAAATGTCTGGATGGGCTGTGCGACTGGACGCTTCCCACCGGGGGGTGGACCTGCTAAACTCGGGCATCAGACCCCGCAAAGGGGCGACCATGAGGCAGCGAGCGGTGCACCCATGACAGAAATGGTTTACGGCGCGGTCCCTGTGCGGGATGGCGAACCGGTTCTTCCCAAATGGTGGAGAACGGTGGACAAATGGACGATGACCTGCATCCTGATCTTGTTCGGGATCGGGATGCTGCTGGGGCTTGCGGCTTCGCCGCCGCTGGCGGCGCGCAACGGGTTCGAGGCGTTTCATTACGTCCAGCGGCAGGCGTTCTTTGGCGGGCTGGCGCTGGTGGCGATGCTGATCACCTCGATGATGACGCCCACGGTGGTGCGGCGCCTCGCGGTGCTGGGATTTGTCGCCGCTTTCGTGGCGATGGCGCTGCTGCCGTTCTTTGGCACCGATTTCGGCAAGGGCGCGGTGCGCTGGTACTCGCTGGGGTTTGCCAGCTTGCAGCCGTCCGAGTTCCTGAAACCCGGTTTCGTGGTCGTGGCGGCCTGGATGATGGCGGCCAGTCAGGACATCAACGGTCCTCCGGGGCGGATGTGGTCCTTTGGCATGACGCTGGTGATCGTGGCGATGCTGGCAATGCAGCCCGATTTCGGTCAGGCGGCGCTGGTGCTGTTCGGCTGGGGCGTCATGTGGTTCGTGGCTGGAGCACCGATGCTGTTGCTGCTGGCAATGGCGGCGGGCGTGGTGCTGGTGGGCACGGTGGCCTATAACAATTCCGAGCATTTCGCGCGCCGCATCGACGGCTTCCTGTCGCCCGACGTGGACCCGACCACGCAGCTTGGCTATGCCACCAACGCGATCCGCGAGGGCGGGTTTTTCGGCGTCGGCGTGGGCGAGGGGCAGGTGAAATGGTCATTGCCCGACGCGCATACCGACTTCATCATCGCAGTGGCGGCCGAGGAGTACGGCCTGATCCTGGTGCTGGTGATCATCGCGCTGTATTGCGGCGTCGTCATCCGCTCGTTCCTGCGGCTGATGCATGAACGTGACCCGTTCATCCGGCTGGCGGGCTGCGGGCTGGCGGTGATGTTCGGCATGCAGGCGATGATCAACATTGCCGTGGCGGTGCGGCTGCTGCCGGCCAAGGGCATGACCCTGCCGTTCGTGAGCTATGGCGGATCGTCCCTGATCGCGGGCGGGATCGCGGTGGGCATGCTTCTGGCCTTTACCCGAACCCGTCCACAGGGCGAGATCGGCGATATCCTGCGCGCCGGGCGCGCACGCTGAGGCGGGCGGCATTGCGACGTGGGCCTGCGCGCGCTATGCGGCGCGGCAGGTTCGTAGACGGAGGTGGGACATGACGGAACGCCGACCATTGCTGGTGATTGCCGCCGGGGGCACCGGCGGGCACATGTTCCCGGCCCAGGCCCTGGCCGAGGCGATGCTGCGTCGCGGCTGGCGCGTCAGGCTGAGCACGGATGCGCGCGGCGCGCGCTATACCGGCGGCTTTCCCCATACGGTCGAGATCGTGCAGATCAGCAGCGCCACCTTTGCCCGCGGCGGGGCGCTGGCGAAACTGGCGGTGCCGTTCCGCATCGCGGGCGGCGTGCTTGCGGCCTGCGTGTCGATGCTGCGCGACCGTCCCGACGTGGTGGTGGGCTTTGGCGGCTATCCCAGCATCCCGGCGCTGGTGGCGGCCTGGGCGCTGCGGCGTCCGCGCATGATCCATGAACAGAACGGCGTGCTGGGGCGGGTGAACCGCCTTTTTGCGCGCCGGGTCGATGCGGTGGCCTGCGGCACCTGGCCCACAGACCTGCCTGAGGGGGTCGAGGGGCTGCACACCGGCAACCCGGTGCGTGCCGCCGTGCTGGAGCGCGCGCATGCGGGTTACATCCCGCCGGGCGATTATCCCATGTCGCTGCTGGTGATCGGCGGCAGCCAGGGCGCGCGCATCCTGTCGGACGTGGTGCCGCCCGCGATCGCCGCCCTGCCGATGGAGATGCTGCGCCATATCCGCGTCAGCCACCAGGCCCGCGACGAAGATGCCGAGAGGGTGGCGGCCTTTTACGCCGAGAACGGCATCGACGCGGATGTTCAGCCATTCTTCAAGGACGTGCCGCGCCGGATGACCGAGGCGCAGCTGGTTGTCAGCCGCTCGGGCGCATCCAGCGTGGCGGATATCAGCGTGATCGGGCGGCCAGCGATCCTGATCCCCTATGCCGCGGCGACAGGCGATCACCAGACCGCCAATGCGCGCGGTCTGAAAGAGGCGGGCGGGGCCATCGTGATCCCCGAGGCGCGGCTGACGGTCGAGGTGCTGACCGAGCAGCTGGACCTGGTGCTGGGCCAGCCCGAGGGTGCGGCCCAGATGGCCCGCGCGGCGCAGTCGGTGGGCAAGCCCGAGGCGACAGAGGAACTGGTTGCGCTGGTCGAACGGCTGGCGGGCTATCAGGCCTGATGCGGGGGAAGGTGGGTTGGCACCCACCCTACACTGCGAACGGCACGACGGAACGGACAGGCCCCGCGCAGCCGGGGTGCAAAAACAAGGACGAAGGCAGATGAGCGCAGCAGCGGCAACCAAACTTCCCACCGATGTGGGGCCGATCCATTTCGTGGGCATCGGCGGCATCGGCATGTCGGGCATCGCCGAGGTGCTGCTGAACCACGGCTATTCGGTGCAGGGCAGCGACCTGAAATCCAGCAAGATCACCGAAAGGCTTGAGGGTTTGGGCGCGCGCATCCATGTCGGTCAGCGCGCCGAGAACCTTGAGGGCGCCGAGGTCGTGGTGATCAGCTCGGCGATCAAGCCGGGCAATCCGGAATTGGACGGCGCGCGGCTGCGCGGTCTGCCGGTGGTGCGCCGGGCCGAGATGCTGGCGGAACTGATGCGCCTGAAATCCAACATTGCGGTGGCGGGCACCCATGGCAAGACCACCACGACCACGCTGGTGGCCGAACTGCTGGTGGCGGGGGGGATCGACCCTACCGTCGTCAATGGCGGGATCATCCACGCCTATGGCTCCAACGCGCGGATGGGGCAGGGCGAATGGATGGTGGTCGAGGCAGACGAGAGCGACGGCACCTTCAACCGCCTGCCCGCGACCATCGCCATCGTCACCAACATCGACCCCGAGCATATGGAGCATTGGGGTGATTTCGATGCACTGCGGCAGGGCTTTTACGATTTCGTGTCGAACATCCCCTTCTACGGTCTGGCTGTGTGCTGCACCGATCATGCTGAGGTACAGGCGCTTGTCGGGCGTATCACCGACCGGCGGGTCATGACCTATGGCTTCAACGCGCAGGCCGATGTGCGCGCGGTGGGCCTGACCTACAAGGCGGGGGTGGCGCATTTCGACATCGCGCTTCAGGCCGAGGGCGCACGGATCGACGGCTGCACCCTGCCGATGCCGGGCGATCACAACGTCAGCAATGCGCTGGCCGCCGTCGCCGTGGCGCGGCACCTGGGCATGAAGCTGGACGAGATCCGCGCCGCGCTGGCCGCCTTTGGCGGGGTCAACCGGCGCTTCACCCGCGTGGGCGAGGTGGAGGGCGTGACCATCATCGACGATTACGGCCATCACCCGGTCGAGATCGCCGCCGTGCTGCGCGCGGCCCGGCAGGCGACCGAAGGCCGTGTGATCGCGGTTCACCAGCCGCACCGCTACAGCCGCCTGTCGAGCCTGTTCGACGATTTCTGCGCCTGCTTCAACGAGGCCGACGTGGTGGCCATCGCCGATGTTTTTGCCGCCGGTGAAGACCCCATCGCGGGGGCCAGCCGCGACGATCTGGTGGCCGGGCTGATCCGCCACGGCCACCGCCACGCCCGCGCCATCCGCGACGAGGATGACCTGGAGCGCCTCGTGCGCGAACAGGCCGGACCGGGGGATATGGTGGTCTGTCTGGGCGCGGGCACGATCAGCGCCTGGGCCAACGGCCTGCCCGCCCGCCTGATGGCCAAGGCGGGGTAGGGCCGGTGCTGCGGTCCGTGGTCATGGGGTGGTGCAGTGAAACGCCACTCTTCGGCGGTGGGTTGGCACCCACCCTACGGATGGGCGGTGCGCGATGACGTGGGGCTGGGCGATCGTAGGCATTGTCGTGCTGATGGCGCTGTTTGCCGTCACGCGCCTGTTTCGGCGGTTGGTCTGGGCCTTTGCGCTTGCGGCGGCGGCGCTGCTGGCGTTGCATTATCAGGCCGATCCGCAGGCGGCGGGCAGCGCTCTGGCAGCGCTTGGTGGCGGCGTGATCCTGGCCGGACCGGTGCGCGGGTTGATCCTGCGTGTGTTTTTGTAAGGGGGCGCCTGGTGGATCAACCTGACTGCATGAGTTCACCACCGATCGGGAGAGGGGCATGAGCCCGGTCCTGATCGCGTGCATCCTTTGGGTGCTGGCCGGTGTCGGGGTGGCGATGCTGCCGGTGCGGCGGCAGTACACGCCCGGTGCGCTGTTGCTGCTGTCGGGTCTGGGGCTGATCGTCTGGCTGGGGCTGACCCATGGCGTGCTGGCCGGTCTGGCGGCGCTGGCGGCCTTCGTGTCGATGATGCGCAACCCGATCCGCTATCTGTGGCGGCGTGCGCGTGGCCAAAGGCCGGAGTTGCCGGGATGAGCGTGCCGCTGATCCTGTGCTGTCTCTGGCTGGTGGCGGCGAATGTCGCGGCGATGATCCCCTCGCGTGACAATCACTGGGCGCGGGCCTATGCCTTGATTGTGCTGGGCATCCCCTTGCTGGGCTGGGTGACATGGGCGCATGGCCCCTGGATCGGCCTGCTGGTGATGCTTGCAGGGATGAGCGTGCTGCGCTGGCCGGTGATCTATCTGGCGCGATGGGTGCGCGGGCGGATCGGCGGATGACGGGCGGGGTGGGTTGGCACCCACCCTACCTCTGCCCTTTCGTCGGGCGGGGCGCTGAATTGCCACGGCGCTGAACAAAGCGGAGAAGAACGATGCAGATGCCGCAGGTGCGGGGCAGGCTGACCCCCGACAGACCCTTGAACGATCTGACTTGGCTGCGCGTGGGCGGGCCTGCGGACTGGTTTTTCCAACCCGCCGACCTGGCCGATTTGCAGGCGTTTCTGGCAGCGATTGATCCCTCGGTGCCGGTGTTTCCGATGGGTGTGGGCAGCAACCTTATCGTGCGCGACGGCGGCATCCGCGCGGTGGTGATCCGTCTGGGGCGAGGCTTCAACGGGGTCGAGATCGACGGCAACCGCGTCACCGCAGGCGTGGCCGCGCTGGATGCGCAGGTGGCCAAGCGTGCTGGCGCGGCGGGGCTGGACCTGACCTTTCTGCGGACCATTCCGGGCAGCATCGGCGGGGCAGTTCGGATGAATGCGGGGTGCTATGGCACCTATGTGGCGGATGTGTTCGTCAGCGCGCGCGCCGTCACCCGGGCGGGCGAGGTCGTGACCCTGACCGCCGATGACCTGAATTTCCGCTATCGCCAGACCGACCTGCCCGAGGGCTGGGTGCTGGTTGACGCCACCTTCGAGGCCGCAAAGGGCGACCCGGAGGCGCTGGATGCGCGCATGGCGGATCAGGTGGCGCGCCGTGACGCGACCCAGCCGACACGCGATCGCAGCGCGGGCAGCACGTTCCGCAATCCGGCGGGGTTTTCAAGCACGGGGCGCGATGACGACACCCACGAGCTGAAGGCGTGGAAGGTCATCGATGACGCGGGCCTGCGCGGCGCGCGGCGCGGGGGCGCGCAGATGAGCGAGAAACACTCGAACTTCATGATCAACACCGGCGATGCGACGGCGGATGACCTCGAATCACTGGGCGAGGACGTGCGGAAAAGGGTTTACGATTCAAGCGGTATCACGCTAGAGTGGGAAATCATGAGGGTTGGTGACGCAGCCCCGACAGGCAGTATTTGACAAAATATCCGTAAGGGCCGGAAAACGGCCCGGGAAAAAGGCAAAATCGGTGGCGAAGTCGAGCAGGACAAGCCCCAAGGTTGCGGTGTTGATGGGTGGCCCCTCGTCCGAGCGCGAGGTGTCGTTGTCGACCGGGCGCGCGTGCGCCGCCGCGCTGCGGGATGCGGGATATCAGGTGGTCGAGGTCGATGCAGGCCATGACCTGCCCGCCCGGCTGACCGACATTCAGCCAGACGTGGTGTTCAACGCCCTGCATGGTCGCTGGGGCGAGGATGGCTGCGTGCAGGGCATTCTGGAATGGCTGCACATCCCCTATACCCATTCGGGCGTTCTGGCCTCGGCGCTTGCGATGGACAAGGAGCGGACCAAGGCCACGTTCCGCGCCGCCGGTCTGCCAGTGGTGGACAGCGTTCTGGCCGCCCGCGATGCGGTGCGCGGCGCGCACATGATGGCCCCGCCCTATGTGGTCAAGCCCAACAACGAAGGATCGAGCGTCGGCATCTACATCGTGCGCGAGGGTGACAGCTCGCCCGCGCTGGCCGACACGATGCCCGCCACGGTGATGGTCGAAACCTATGCGCCGGGGCGCGAGCTGACCACCACGGTGATGGGCGACCGGGCCCTGGGTGTGACCGACATCATCACCGATGGCTGGTATGACTACGACGCGAAGTACAAGCCCGGCGGATCGCGCCACGTGGTGCCTGCCGATTTGCCGCAGGACATAGCGGATGCCTGTCTGGACTACGCCCTGCGCGCCCATCATGCGTTGGGCTGCCGGGGCGTCAGTCGCACGGATTTCCGCTGGGACGAGGCGCGTGGCCTTGACGGCCTGATCCTGCTGGAGGTCAACACCCAGCCCGGCATGACCGCCACCTCGCTTTCGCCCGAGCAGGCGCAGGCGGTGGGGATTTCCTTTGCCGAGTTCTGCGCCTGGATGGTGGAGGATGCCTCATGCGATCGCTGATCCGCCGCAAGGCCCCGGATGGCCCCGAACGGCCCGATCCCGCGCCCTCGCGGCTGCGCTATCGGATGCAGCGTCTGATGCTGACGCCGACCTTCCGGTTTTTCCTGCGCGCGGGCGTGCCTCTGGTGCTGGCCGTGGGGGTCGGCGCGGGATACCTGGCAGACGAGGGCCGGCGCGACGCGCTGAACCAGTCGATCGCCGATGTCCGCACCCAGATCCAGACCCGGCCCGAATTCATGGTCAACGTGATGGCGGTGGACGGGGCGAGCGCGGGCGTGGACGAGGATATCCGCGAAATCCTGCCACTGGACCTGCCGATGTCGTCCTTTGATCTGGATCTTGCGCTGATCCTGCAGACGGTGCGCGAATTGTCGGCCGTCAAGGACGCTGCCGTGCGCATCCGCACCGGCGGGGTGTTGCAGATCGAGGTGGTCGAGCGTGTGCCCGTGGTGCTGTGGCGCACGCCCGGCGGGCTGGAACTGGTGGATGAAAGCGGTGTCATCGTCAGGCCTGCCGCATCACGCGCGGATCATCCGGACCTGCCGGTGATCGCGGGGGCAGGGGCCACCGAGCATGTGGCGCAGGCGCTGCGGCTGATCCGGGCGGCGGGGCCGTTGCAGCCGCGCCTGCGCGGGTTGGTGCGCATCGGTGAGCGACGCTGGGACGTGGTTCTGGATCGCGATCAGCGCATCCTGCTGCCCGAAGAACAGCCGGTGCAGGCGCTGGAGCGGGTGATCGCGCTGGATCATGTGCAAGAGATGCTGGACCGCGATCTGGCGGCGGTGGACATGCGCTTGACCGGGCGCCCGACGCTGCGAATGCAGGCAAGTGCGGTAGAACAATGGTGGCGTGTGCAAAAGGCGAGTTTGGGAGAATAAGAACAAATGATCGAGCTCTATGAAACCCAAAGGGCGATGCGCCACATGCGCAAGGCGGCGATGCAGCGCGGCGTGGTGGCCATTCTGGACGTGGGCAGTTCCAAGATCGCGTGCCTTGTGCTGCGCTTCGACGGCGCCGAACGGCTGGAGGCCGAGGGCATCGGTCCGATGGCGGGGCAGGCCGGGTTCCGCGTGATCGGCGCGGCCACGACCCGCTCGCGCGGCGTGCGCTTTGGCGAGATCAACGCCATGCAGGAAACCGAACGTGCGATCCGCACGGCGTTGCAGGCGGCACAGAAGATGGCGAACATCCGCGTCGATCATGTGATCGCGTGTTTTTCAGGGGCCGAGCCGCGCAGCTATGGTGTGGCGGGCGAGATGGAGTTGCAGGGCCACGTTGTCACCGAGCAGGATGTCAGCCGCGTGCTGAGCGCCTGCGACGTGCCCGATTTCGGTCCGGGCCGCGAGGTGCTGCATGCCCAGCCGGTGAATTTCGCGCTGGATCACCGCTCGGGGCTGGGCGATCCGCGCGGGCAGATGGGCCAGCGGCTGGCCTGCGACATGCACATGCTGACGGTCGAGGATACGGCGATCCAGAATCTGGCGCATTGCGTCAAGCGCTGCGATCTGGAATTGGCGGGCATTGCCAGCTCGGCCTACGTGTCGGGGATTTCCGCGCTGGTCGAGGACGAGCAGGAACTGGGTGCGGCCTGCATCGACATGGGCGGCGGGGCCACGGGCGTGTCGATCTTCATGAAAAAGCACATGATCTATGCCGATACGGTGCGCATGGGCGGCGATCACGTGACCAGCGATATCTCCATGGGGCTGTCGGTGCCGATGCCGGTGGCCGAACGGATCAAGACATTCTACGGCGGCGTTGTGGCCACCGGGCGCGACGATGCCGAGATGATCGAGATCCACGGCGAGACCGGCGACTGGGAGCACGACCGCCGCGCGGTCAGCCGCGCCGAGCTGATCGGCATCATGCGCCCCCGGGTCGAGGAAATCCTGGAAGAGGTCCGCGCGCGGCTGGATGCGGCGGGGTTCGAGCACCTGCAAAGCCAGCAGATCGTGCTGACCGGCGGGGCCAGCCAGATCCCCGGGCTGGACGGGCTGGCCAGCCGCATCCTGGGCCAGCAGGTGCGGCTGGGCCGTCCGCTGCGGGTGCATGGCCTGCCGCAGGCCGCCACCGGCCCGGCCTTTGCCAGCGCCGTGGGGCTGTGCCTGTTCGCCGCCAACCCGCAGGATGAATGGTGGGATTTCGATCTGCCGGTCGACCGGTACCCGGCCCGCAGCCTGCGTCGTGCGGTCAAGTGGTTCAAGGACAACTGGTAACGATTGGCAGGTGACGCAGGGCGCGCCCTGTGTTAACTTATCCACAGACCATCCGCAGAGGTGGCACGAGGCATACGGAAGGTCGGGCAGACCATCCACAACTCAACCGGGCCGGGTTTTCACGCAGAGTGATTCTGTGAGCAGATGATCTGTGTTGTGTGTGAACCGGGTTCGACCCGCCAAATCTGGGGATTTCGGCAAAATCCCGCGTGTTTGGGGCAGTTTTGGACTAGATTTTGTAGCAATTTCGCGTTTTTTTCGTGACGATCCAAAGGCCAAGCGGTAAGACTGGTGGAAAATATGCAGAAAAATGCCCGGTCAGGCGGGCCTAAAGCACAGGCGGACAAAGCATGACATTGAATCTCTCGGTGCCCGGACATGACGAGCTGAAACCCCGTATCACCGTTTTCGGTGTCGGTGGCGCAGGCGGGAATGCGGTCAACAACATGATCGAAAAGCAGCTTACGGGCTGCGAATTCGTGGTGGCCAATACGGATGCCCAGGCGTTGCAGCAATCGCGCGCGGAATGCCGCATCCAGATGGGCGTGAAGGTGACCGAGGGGTTGGGTGCCGGGGCCAAGGCCACGATCGGCGCAGCTGCCGCCGAGGAAAGCATCGAACAGATCGTCGATCAGCTGGCCGGCGCGCATATGTGTTTCATCACCGCAGGCATGGGCGGTGGCACCGGGACCGGGGCCGCGCCGATCATCGCGCAGGCCGCGCGGGAATTGGGCGTTCTGACCGTCGGCGTGGTGACCAAACCCTTCCAGTTCGAAGGGGCCAAGCGCATGAAGCAGGCCGAGGACGGTGTCGAGGCGCTGCAAAAGGTCGTTGATACGCTGATCATCATCCCCAACCAGAACCTGTTCCGGCTGGCGAATGAAAAGACCACCTTTACCGAAGCCTTCAGCCTGGCAGACGATGTGCTGTATCAGGGCGTCAAGGGTGTGACCGACCTGATGGTGCGCCCGGGCCTGATCAACCTCGATTTCGCCGACGTCCGCGCCGTCATGGACGAGATGGGCAAGGCGATGATGGGAACCGGCGAGGCCGAGGGCGAAGATCGCGCAATCCAGGCGGCGGAGAAGGCCATAGCGAACCCGCTGCTGGACGAAATCAGCCTGCGTGGCGCCAAGGGCGTCCTGATCAACATCACCGGCGGGCATGACCTGACCCTGTTCGAACTGGACGAGGCGGCAAACCGCATCCGCGAAGAGGTTGACCCCGATGCCAACATCATCGTGGGCAGCACGCTGGACACCGACCTTGGCGGCGCGATGCGTGTGTCTGTCGTGGCGACGGGTATCGACGCCACCGACAAGAGCATGGAAATGCCCGTGCCGCGTCGGTCGATGGCTGCCCCGCTGAAGCCCACCGTCTCTGCAGAAGAGTATGCGTCCGAACCCGCGCAGCAGCCTCAGGTGGCCGCCCGGGCGCAGGAGCCCAGCCTGTTCGAGGACCTGGACGCGCAGCGCGCCGCCGCCGAAGAGCAGATGGAAGACATCTTCGAAGAGCAGGCCCCGGCCCGCACCGCGCAGAACGACCTGCCGCCGCCCGCCTATGTCGCGCCGCAGCAGCCCGAGTTCCAGCCCCGCACGATGGACGAATACGAGGACGAGGCTGAAACCTTTGTCGCGCCCCGCGCACCCGCCCCCGGCACCCCTTCGCCCGAGGCGATGGCCCGTCTGCAGGCAGCCGTAGGCCGCGCACCCGGTGCACGTGGCCAGGCCCCCCAGCAAGCCGCGCCGCAGCCGCAGCATCAGCCCCAGGCCCAGCAGCGCGCCTCCGCGGCAGATGCGGAGAAGTCGCGCTTTGGCATCAACTCGCTGATCAACCGGATGACCGGACATGGCGAAGGGCAGGCGGCACCGCAGCCGCAGCGCCAGCAGCCGCAGGTGCGGTCGCAGGCCGTCAGCCCGCAGCCGCGCGACGAGACCGACCCCGATCAGGAGCGGATCGAAATTCCGGCCTTCCTGCGTCGTCAAGCGAACTGATACAGGTCACGAATTCGTGTCAAAGGCCGCCCCTGTGGCGGCCTTTTTCGTTTTGAAATCAATGCCCTGCCCGAAATGTAACAGTTTCTTGGCAAAAGCCTGCCGACCCCCGGGGCACATGTTTCAGACCGTTACAAAGATTGAGTTGAGTGGTGGGGTGTCACCAAATAGTTAAGGATCAGCGAAGAGGGGGATGTCTTTGCTGGATCGAGGTTAAAGTGCAGACAACAATAAAAAATCCAATGGCTTTCACAGGCGTGGGCCTTCATTCGGGCCGTCCGGCGCGGATGATCCTGCGTCCGGCCCCCGTGGGGCATGGCATCGTGTTTTGCCGCAGCGACGTGGCCACCGGCAACGCGCTGATCCCGGCGCGCTGGGACCTCGTGCACCAGTCGCCCCTGTGCACCCTGCTGGAAAACAGCGAAGGCGTGACCGTCTCGACGGTCGAGCATATCATGGCGGCCCTTGCCGGGTGCGGCATCCACAACGTGCTGATCGAGATTGACGGACCCGAAGTGCCGATCATGGACGGCAGCGCATCGCATTTCGTGGCCAAGATCCTTGGTCGTGGCCTGATGAAACAGGACGCCCCGGTGCGTGCCATCGAAGTGCTGGAGACAGTGCAGGTGACCCGCGGCGATGCCTGGGCACGGCTGGATCCGGGGTCGGCCCTGACCATCGACTTTCAGATCGACTTTGCCGACCGCGCCATTGGCCACCAGCACAAGGTGCTGAACATGTCCAACGGCAGCTTCGTGCGCGAACTGTGCGACAGCCGCACCTTCTGCCGTCAGGCCGATGTGGATGCGATGCGCGCGCAGGGTCTGGCGCTGGGAGGCACGCTGGAAAACGCGGTCGTGGTCGACGGCGATGCGGTGCTGACGCCCGGAGGTCTGCGCCACCGCGACGAGGCGGTGCGCCACAAGATGCTGGACGCCCTGGGCGATTTGTCGCTGGCCGGTGCGCCGCTTTTCGCAGGCTACACCGGGTATCGCGCAGGCCATGCCCTGACCAATGACCTGCTGCGCGCGCTGTTTGCCCGCCCGCAGGCGTGGCGCTGGGTGACCTGCGATGCCGCGATGGCCGCGCGCCTGCCCGGCGCGGGTGTGCATCTGGGCGAGATGCGTCGCGTTGCATGATGCCACGGGCCCGTGTCGCGAGAATTTGTGCCAAAGGCGTTTTGCACCGAATTTTTCTGTGCTAGGACCATCCTCGACAGCCGGTTGCGACCGGCCGGAAAGGTCCCTGGAAGGAAGAGATCGAGCATGACAGGCGGCACAGCGTCACGACGGATGACAGGGGTTGTTCTTGCCTTGGCCCTGTTGGCCGGATGCAGCAATGCCAACAGGGTGGCCACGGGCGACCTGCCTCTGGACACCTTCACCCCGCAGCAGATTTTCGAACGTGGCGAGTTCGAGATGGAGCGCAACCGCGAGGATCGCGCGGCGTTCTATTTCTCCGAGATCGAGCGGCTGCACCCCTATTCCGAATGGGCCAAACGCGCCTTGATCATGCAGGCCTTTGCCTATCACCGCGATCAGGATTACGAAAACAGCCGCTCGGCGGCGCAGCGGTACATCGATTTCTATCCTGCGGACGAGGATGCGGCCTATGCCCAGTATCTGCTGGCGCTGTCCTATTACGACCAGATCGACGATGTCGGTCGCGACCAGGGCCTGACCTTTCAGGCGTTGCAATCGCTGCGCACCGTCATCGAAACCTATCCCGACAGCGAATATGCGCGCTCGGCGGTTCTGAAATTCGACCTGGCCTTCGACCATCTGGCCGCCAAGGAGATGGAGATCGGGCGCTACTACCTCAAGCGCGATCACTACACGGCGGCGATCAACCGGTTCCGCGTGGTGGTCGAGGATTTCCAGACCACCAGCCACACGCCCGAGGCGCTGCACCGTCTCGTCGAGGCCTACCTGTCACTGGGCCTGACCAACGAGGCGCAGACCGCCGGGGCGATCCTTGGCTTCAACTATCGTGGCACGGACTGGTACGAGGACAGCTTCAAACTGCTGACGGGCCGGGGGCTGGAACTTGAGGCGGCGGGCGACAACTGGTTGTCCCAGATTTACCGCCAGATGTTGCAGGGCAAGTGGCTGTAACGCATGGTGGGGTGACACCCCACCCTACGGGGTGTGGCTATGCTGCGGGCGCTTGAAATCCGCGATATCCTGATCATCGACCGGCTCGAACTGGTGTTCCGGCCGGGTCTGAACGTGCTGACCGGCGAAACCGGGGCGGGCAAGTCTATCCTGCTGGATTCGCTCGGGTTCGTGCTGGGCTGGCGAGGCAGGGCCGAGCTGGTGCGCCAGGGCGCCGAGCAGGGCGAGGTCGTGGCCGAGTTCGATCTTGGCCCCGACCATCCGGCGCGGGCCGTGCTGGACGACGCCGGGATACCCGCCGAGGACGGCCTGATCCTGCGCCGTGTCAACACCCGTGACGGGCGCAAGACAGCCTGGGTCAACGACCGCCGCGCCTCGGGTGAGGTGCTGCGGCGGTTGTCGGAAACGCTGGTCGAACTGCACGGGCAACACGACGATCGCGGGTTGCTGGACCCGCGCGGCCATCGCGCATTGCTGGATGAGTATGGCGAGACAGCCGCGCTGCTGGCGAATACGCGGGCCGCATGGCGTGCCCTGCGCGAGGCGCGCAAGGCACAGGAACAGGCCCGCGCCGCGCTGGACGAGGTGCGTGCCGAAGAGGAATTCCTGCGCCATGCGGTGGCCGAGCTGGACAAGCTGGCCCCCGAACCGGGTGAAGAGCAGGAGCTGGACCGCCGCCGCCGCATGATGCAGGCCGCCGCCCGCATCCGCGAGGATATCGCCCGCGCCCATTTGGCCCTTGGCAATGACGGGGCCGAGGGGGCGATGGGCGACGCGCTGCGCTGGATCGAAGGCGTGGCCGAACAGGCAGAGGGCGCGCTGGATGCCCCCATCGACGCCGTGGGTCGGGCGCTGGGTGAGGTCAGTGACGCGATGGCGGGGCTGGAAACCGCGCTGGATCAACTGGATTTCAACCCCTACGAGTTGGAAGAGGCCGAGGAGCGGCTGTTCGCCATTCGCGGCCTTGCGCGCAAGCACAGCGTTCTGCCCGACGATCTGGCCGAATTCGCCGACGGGCTGCGCGTGCGTCTGACAGCGCTGGATCAGGGTGATGCCGATCTGGCCGATCTGGCCCGCGCCGTGACGCAGGCCGAGGCCGCGTATGACGCCGCCGCCCAGGCGCTGACCGATGCGCGCGCGGCCGCCGCCGCCCGGCTGGATCGCGCCGTGACGACCGAGCTTGCCCCGCTCAAGATGGACCGCGCGGTGTTCACCACGCAGATCAGCGCCGCCGATCCCGGCCCCGACGGGCGCGACACCGTCGCCTTTACCGTGGCCACGAACCCCGGTGCCCCCGCCGGGCCGCTGGGCAAGATCGCCTCGGGCGGCGAGCTGAGCCGCTTCATGCTGGCGCTCAAGGTCTGCCTGTCGGGCGCAGAGAGTGGCCGCACGATGATCTTTGACGAGATCGACCGCGGCGTGGGCGGGGCCACGGCGGATGCGGTGGGCCGGCGGCTGGCGGCCCTGGCGCAGGGCGGGCAGGTTCTGGTGGTCACGCATTCGCCGCAGGTGGCCGCGCTGGGCGCGCATCACTGGCGGGTCGAAAAGCGGGTGGTGGACGACATCACCCTGTCCACCGTCGTGCCGCTGGAACAGGCCGCGCGGGTAGACGAGATCGCGCGCATGGTCTCGGGCGACACGGTCACGGACGAAGCGCGCGCCGCGGCCCGCGCCCTGCTGGCGGGGTAGGGCGGCGAAAAATCCTTGGATCAAGGATTTTTGGGCGTTCTTTCTGAAAGAACGCCCGGATCACATTGCCCGGTCCAGCTTCGTGCTCAGGTGGATCAGCGACTCGGAGCTGCGCACGCCCTTGGCCTCGCCGATGCGATCCAGAGTTTCATCAAGGATCTCGGTGCTTTCGGCGGCGATCTGCACGATCAGGTCGAACCGCCCGCTGGTGGTGTGCACGCGCTCGACCTGTGGCAGGGATTTCAGCCGCGCCAGCACGGCGGGCCCCGATCGCGGCTCGATCTGCAACAGGGCGGTGGCGCGCAGGTGGGCAGGCGCGCTGTGGCCCAGTTGCACGCGGTAGCCCTTGATCGTGCCCTGCGCCTCCATCCGGTCCAGCCTTGCCTGCACGGTGGTGCGCGCCAGACCCAGACGCTTGGCCAAGGCCGTCACCGGCAGGCGGGCGTTTTCAGCCAGCAGCGACAGGATGGCGCGGTCGATTTCGTCAATCTGTATCATGAGATGGCAGTATGCCGAAAACGAGAGTCATTTCCATCGAAATGACGCGCGATTCTGACGCTGGCCTGCGGCATGATGGTCAAAACACCAAAACCGAGGCGCGCATGCAGGACCTGACCCCCACCCGTGATCCCGTGACATGGCTGACCCGTCATCAGCCCGATGAGCCGGTGATGTTCTTTTCCCCCGCCACGCTGCGCGATACGGCGGCGCGGTTCCTGCGCGGGTTCCCCGGTCTGGTGACCTATGCGGTCAAGGCCAATCCGCGCGCGGAGGTGCTGGACACCCTGTGTGCGGCGGGGCTGGGGGCGTTCGATGTCGCCTCACCCGCCGAAATGGCGGCGGTGCGCGCGGCCTGCCCGGGCGCGGTTCTGCATTACAACAACCCCGTGCGCAGCCGGTCCGAGGTGGCGCAGGCGCGTGCGC
Organism: Lacimonas salitolerans; assembly: GCF_042677865.1. Classification (NCBI taxonomy): domain Bacteria; kingdom Pseudomonadati; phylum Pseudomonadota; class Alphaproteobacteria; order Rhodobacterales; family Paracoccaceae; genus Lacimonas; species Lacimonas salitolerans. The sequence continues at coordinate 43,289 of NZ_JBHUDD010000041.1, forward strand.
TTGGCGTGGCATCATGGTCGGTGGACAGCATGGCCGAACTGGACAAGCTGACCGGCCTCGGCGATGTGGAAATCTCGGTTCGACTGGCGCTGCCGGTAGGCGGCGCGGCCTATGATTTCGGCGAGAAGTTCGGGGCCGATCCCGATATGGCCGCCGCGCTGCTGACGCGCGTGGTGCAGATGGGTGCGCGGCCCGCGATGACATTCCACCCCGGCACGCAATGCGCTGCCCCCGAGGCCTGGGCGCGTTACATCGCGGTCTGCGCCGAGATCGCACAGGCGGCGGGCGTGCGCCTGGCGCGGCTGAATGTCGGTGGCGGCTTTGCCGCGCACCGGGCCGGGCCTGCCCCGGACCTTGAGGCGATCTTCACCCGGATCGCGCAGGAAACCGCGCGCTGTTTCGGGCCGGAGGCGCCTGCGCTGGTGTGCGAGCCGGGCCGGGCGATGGTCAACGACAGCTACAGCCTTGGCACCCGCGTCAAGGCCCTGCGCGGCGACAAGGCGTTGTTTCTGAACGATGGCATCTATGGCGCGCTGGCCGAGTGGCGCGACATCGCGCCCGGCGACCGGGTGCAGGTCATCGCCCCCGATGGCACCTTGCGCACAGGCACCCCGCAGCCGCGCGTCGTCTATGGACCGACCTGCGACAGCATCGACCGCCTGCCCGATCCGCTGGCCCTGCCCACGGACACGGCCGAGGGCGATTTCGTGCTGTTTTCCGGCATGGGCGCCTATTCGCTGGCGCTGGCCACGCGCTTCAACGGCTATGGCCCGTCGCAGGTGGTGACGGTTGGCTGATCTCAGTCCTTGAGCGTCTCGAACATCTGCTTGTTCAGGCAGAATTTCGGCACGTCGCCCTGCGCGCCGTCGCGCAGATGGCTTTGACATTCGCCGACGTGGCTGCATTGCGTGCACAGCATCACAGCCCCGCGCAGGCCCGAGGCGCTGAGCCGGCCCGAAACGATACTGTCGCACATGTCGACACCGGCCTTGTCGGCCATGGCGTTCATCAGATCGGTATGCAGTTCCATCTTGGCAAACATCGGTCTAGTCCTTTCACGGGATTGGTTGACCCTGTTCATTAAACAGGCAGGCGTGCCCGCGCGCCTTGATTTGCATCAAGCCGGGTCTGGACAGTCGGGCGTGGCAAGCTACTGTCGCCCCGAATGCCAGCGCGAGGGGACAAGATGGACAAGTTCGGGAAAAGTCAGCCGGTCAAGCGGGTCGAGGATGTGCGGTTTCTGACCGGGCAGGGGCGGTATGTGGATGACATCGCGCCCGAGGGGGCGCTGTTCGGTTTTGTGCTGCGCAGCTCGGTCGCGCATGGCGTGATCACCGATCTGGACGTGTCCGAGGCGCGCGCGGCCGATGGCGTGGCGCTGGTGCTGACGGCCGATGATCTGGCGCAGGACGGGCTGACCGAAGGCATGTCCGCCACCGTGGTCGACAACCGCGACGGCACCAAGGGGGCCGCCCCGCGCCGACCGATCCTGGCCGAGAGCAAGGTGCGCTTTGTCGGGGAACCCGTGGCGATGATCTTTGCCGAGACCCTGACAGCGGCGCGCGACGCGGCGGAACTGATCGTGCTGGATATCGACGACCTGCCCGCCAAGCTGGACCTGGCCCCGGGCGGCGCGGCGCTGCATGACGAGGCGGCGGACAACCGCGCCTTTGACTGGGGCATGGGCGACGCCGATGCCTGCACCGCCGCGTTGGACAGTGCCGCGCATGTGGTGCGCATGCAGGTCGAGGACAACCGCATCATCGTCAACTCGATGGAGCCGCGCGGCTGTTTCGCCGAATGGGACGGCACGCGCCTGCACCTGTCGGTGAACGGGCAGGGCGTCTGGGGCACCAAGGGGCAACTGGTGCGCGTGTTCGGGCTGGACGAGGCCAATGTGCGCGTCACCAATCCCGATGTCGGTGGCGGCTTTGGCATGAAGACGATGACCTACCCCGAGTATTTCCTGTGCGCCCATGCCGCCATGAAACTGGGCCGTCCGGTGCGCTGGATGTCCGAACGCACCGAGGCCATGCTGAGCGACAACGCCGGCCGCGATCTGGTGCATGACGTGGCGCTGGGGTTCGACGAGAACCTGAAACTCACCGCCTATCACGTCGAAACCCGCTGCAACCTGGGGGCTTACAACAGCCAGTTCGGCCAGCCGATCCAGACCCTGCTGTTCAGCCGGGTGCTGACCGGGCCTTATGACGTGCAGGCGACCTGGCTGCATGTCGAGGGCTATTACACCAACACCACACAGGTCGACGCCTATCGCGGCGCGGGCCGCCCCGAGGCGATCTATGTGCTGGAACGCGCGATGGACATGGCCGCGCGCGAACTGGGCGTTGATGGCTGGGATCTGCGGCGGCGCAGCTTTATCCCCGTCGATCGCTTTCCCTACGACACCGCCACCGGCGAAACCTATGACGTGGGCGATTTCAACCGCGTGCTGGATCATGCCGCCCGCACCGCCGATCTGGGGGGCTTCGCCGCCCGTCGCACAGCGTCCGAGGCAAAGGGCAAGCTGCGCGGCATGGGGCTGTGCTACTATATCGAAAGCATTCTGGGCGACCCTTCGGAGGGCGCGAAGGTGGAATTCAACGAGGATGGCACCGTGTTCATCTATGTCGGGACGCAATCGAACGGGCAGGGGCATGAAACCGTCTATGCCCGGTTCCTGAGCGATCAGACCGGCATCCCGGCGGACCGGATTTTCGTCATTCAGGGCGACAGCGACCTGATCGAAAAGGGTGGCGGCACCGGCGGCTCGCGCTCGGTCACGGTGCAGAACAACGCGACGCTGGCGACGGTGGATGCGATGGTGGCGGCCTTCACCCCCTATCTGGCGGAAAAGATGGAGGTGGCCGAAGGTGATGTGACCTTCGACGATGAAACCTTTCGCGCGCCGGGGTCCAACCTGACCCCCACGATGATCGAGGCCGCCGAGATGGCCCGGGCCGATGGCCGCGACGATCTGCTGGTGCATCAGGCGCGCGCGACCCTGCCGGGCCGGTCCTTTCCCAACGGGGCCCATGTGGCCGAGGTCGAGGTTGACCCCGAGACCGGGGTGGTGACGCTGGACCGGTATTCGGTGGTGGATGACTTCGGCAACCTGATCAACCCGATGCTGGCCGAGGGGCAGGTGCATGGCGGCGTGGCGCAGGGCGTGGGACAGGCGCTGACCGAAAGCGTGGCCTATGACGCCGATGGCCAGCTGCTCACGGCAACGTTCATGGACTATGCCATGCCACGGGCGGATGATCTTCCCATGATCGTGTTCGAGACCGAGCCCGTGCCCTCGACCGCCAACATCATGGGCATGAAGGGCTGCGGCGAGGCGGGCACCGTGGGCGCGATGGCCGCCACGGCCAATGCGGTGTTCGATGCGTTGTGGGCGCGCGGGGTGCGCCGCGCGGATATGCCCTTTACCCCGCACCGCGTGTGGAAAATGCTGAACGATGCGATGGAGACGGCTGCATAACAGGGTTCTCGGCTGGCTCTGGCCCGCCACTGCGCCCACCCATGCCGCGCCGATGCGGCGCGATGGCGGGCTGATCCACGTGATCATTCTGGATGGCACCATGTCCTCGCTGGAACCGGGCTGCGAAAGCAACGCCGGGCTGGCCTGGCGGGTGATGTCCGGCATCGGTGCGCCGGTCAGCGTGTATTACGAACCGGGGTTGCAATGGGCCGACTGGCGCAGCACCACCGACGTGATGATCGGGCGCGGGATCAACCGCCAGATCCGTCGCGCCTATGGCTATCTGGCCAGCCGCTATCGCCCCGGCGACCGCATCTTTCTGATGGGCTATTCGCGCGGGGCCTATGCGGTGCGCAGCCTTGCAGGGATGATCGACCGCATTGGCCTGTTGCGCGCAGAATGCGCCACCGAACGCAACGTTACCACCGCTTACCGGCATTACCAGGGCGCACCGGGCAGCGGTGTGGCGGCGGCATTTGCCCGTGCCCATTGCCATGACAGGGTCGAGATCGAGATGGTGGGCGTCTGGGACACGGTCAAGGCGCTGGGTCTGCGCCTTCCGGTCCGGTGGCAGTGGACCGAAGACTCGCACGCCTTTCACAATCACCGGCTGGGACCATCGGTCAGACACGGGTTTCACGCGCTGGCGCTGCATGAAACCCGCGCGATCTACACGCCCGTTCTGTGGGAAAGCACCGATGACGCATCGACCCGGATCGAGCAGGTCTGGTTTCGCGGTACCCATGGCGATGTGGGCGGGCAACTGGGCGGGTTCGAACCCGCGCGCCCGCTGGCCAACATCCCGCTGGTGTGGATGCTGGACCGGGCCGAGGCCTGCGGCCTGCCGCTGCCCGAGGGCTGGGCCGCGCAGTTCCCCTGCGATCCGGGCGCGCCTACGGTGGGCACATGGCGCGGGCTGGGCAAGCTGTTCGTGCTGCGCGGGCCGCGCGTCGTGGGTGCGGATCGCAGCGAGCGCGTGCATGAAACCGTGGATCGGGCCGGTCTGTCCGCCCCGCTGATGGACCCGGTGCAGCCCTAGCGGGCGTCTCAGCCGGCTTTCATGATGATGCAGGTGGTCGAGCCTGTGGCATAAAGCTTGTCATCCTCGACGCCCCGGATCTCGCCATTGGCGATGCCGGTGGACCGGCCCGCGTGCTGGCACCAGCCGGTCGCGCGCACCTGCTGGCCCAGACGGATCGGGCGCAGGATATTCACCTTGTATTCCAGCGTGGTATAGAAATGCCCCTGCGGCACGCGGGTCATCACCGCGCAGGCCATGCAGCTGTCCAGCAGCGTGCCGTACCAGCCGCCATGCACCGTGCCCATCGGGTTGGTATACTGGAACTGGGGCACGCCCTCGAACGCGGCCATGCCTTCGTCCACCGCCGTGATCCAGTAGTTCAGCGCCTGCGCGATGGGCGGGCCGGGCAGGCGGCCGTCCAGCACCATCTGCATGGTTTCCAGACCCGACCGGCTGGCGGTTTCGGCAAGTGTGGGCAGATCTTCGGGCGATGTGGCATAGCGGCGGCTGGTCATGGCGTCCCCTTTTTGCCCGTCACGTTACGCGCAGGCAAAAGAGGGACAAGCGTTACGCCACGTTTTCCAGCCGCTGCTTGGGCGTGACCCCCAGCGCATGACAGACATCGCGGGTCAGCTCGGGGCGGTTGAGCGTGTAGAAATGCATCCGCTTCACCCCGCCCTCGATCAACTCGCTGGACAGTTCGGTACAAAGCGCCGTGGCCAGCAGATCGGCCCGGTCGTCGCGGATCGCCTTGTCAAAGGCATCATCCAGCCAAGCAGGCACCGAGGTGCCACATTTCAGGGCAAAGCGGCGCGCGCCCTTCCAGTTCTCGATCGGAAAGATGCCCGGCGTGATCCTGTCACCGTCGATCCCGGCCTTCTGGCAGGCGTCGCGAAAGCGGAAAAACGTCTCGGCCTCGAAAAAGAACTGCGTCAGCGCCTCGGTCGCACCGGCATCCAGCTTGCGCTTGAGCCACTCGACATCCGCCGCCTCGTCGGGCGATTCGGGGTGTTTCTCGGGATAGGCTCCGACGCGGATGTTGAACTTGCCGGTCTCGGCCAGCGCCTCGATCAGCTCGATCGAGTTGGAAAACCCGTCGGCATGGGGCTGGAACCCGGTTGTTCCCTTGGGCGGGTCGCCACGCAGGGCCACGATATCGGTCACACCGGCCTCGGCAAAGCCTTCGGCAATCTCCAGCGTCTCGGCGCGGCTGGCGTTCACGCAGGTCAGGTGCGCCGCCACGTTCAGCCCGCTGGTCTTGTGCAGGGTTGCCACGGCATCGCGGGTCAGGTCGCGCGTGGTGCCGCCCGCGCCATAGGTCACCGATACGAAACGCGGCTCCAGCGGGGCCAGCACGTTGATCGTGTCCCACAGGCGGAACGACGCTTCCAGGTTCTGGGGCGGGAAGAATTCGAACGAAACTTCGGGCGTACGCATGGCGGATGTCCTTTTTGTTTCACGACTTGTCGCAAATCGCCCGTTGTGAGACAACTTCATAATATCGAACATCAACATGAGGCATACGATAGGTGCATATCGAATTCCGTCATCTGCGCACGATCAAGGCGATCCACGAGGCCGGCGGGCTGGCCCGCGCGGCAGATCAGTTGAACATAACCCAATCCGCCCTTTCACACCAGATAAAGGGGATCGAGGATCAGGCGGGGGTGGAATTGTTCGTGCGGCGGTCGAAACCATTGAAGCTGTCGGCGGCAGGTCTGCGGCTGTTGCGCGCGGCCAATCGCATCCTGCCCGAGGTCGAGGCGCTGCAGGCCGAATTCTCGGGCCTGCGCGACGGCAACGCGGGCCGGATGCATATCGCCATCGAATGTCACGCCTGTTTCGAATGGCTGTTTCCGGTGCTGGAGACATTTCGCAAGACCTGGGGCGATGTGGATGTCGATATCCGCCCCGGTCTGGCGTTTGACGCGCTGCCCGCGCTTATGAAGGAAGAGGTCGATCTGGTGGTGTCCTCGGACCCCGAGGATCTGCCCGGTGTGACCTTCATGCCGCTGTTTGATTACAGCCCGGTGTTCGTCGCCTCTGGAGTGCATCCGCTGGCGCAGAAAGAGTTCATCGAGGCCGAGGATTTTCGCGGCGAGACCCTGATCACCTATCCGGTAGAGCGGTCGCGGCTGGATATCTTCAGCCAGCTTCTGACGCCCGCCAAGGTCGAACCGGCGGCGATCCGGCAGGCGGAACTGACGGCGGTAATCCTGCTGCTGGTGGCGTCCAATCGCGGCGTGGCGGTCCTGCCCGACTGGGTGGTGCGCGAGGTCAAGTATTCCTCGGATTACGTGACCCGGCCTTTGACAGCCACCGGGCTGACACGCAGGCTTTATGCCGCCGTGCGGACCGAGGATCTGGAGAAACCCTATGTATCGGGGCTGATCCACATGGCCGGAGAAGAGGCGCGCAGACTTCAGGCGGCGTGACACAGGCAAGGCGCGGCCTGGCCGTTGACCGGCAAATGCCCTGTCCGCTTGTTGCGGACAGGGCTTGTGGTCTGGATCAGGCGACCAGCTTGTTGGTCATCTCGACCAGGCGGGTGGCCTGATGGGCGACCGCTGCGCGGCCCTTGTCTTCCAATCCGCCGGCATTGGTCGAAAAGCCGTAAGGGTTGCCGCCGGCCTCGGCCACGGACGGGTCGGTAAAGCCGGGGGCCACGATGACGGTGCCCCAGTGCATCGCGGTGATATAAAGCGACAACAGCGTGGTTTCCTGCCCGCCATTGGCGTTCTGCGCGCTGGTCGCGGCGGTAAAGGTCTTGTTGGCCAGCTTGCCCTGGAACCACAGCCCGCCCAGCGTGTCGATGAACGCCCGCATCTGGCTGGCGACACCGCCAAAGCGGGTGGGCGAGATGAAGAAATAGCCGTCGGCCCATTCCATGTCGTCCGCGCTGACCTCGGCAATGTCCTGCATCTTGTCGAGTTGCTCTTTCCACGCATCCTGCCCGGCGATGACCTCGGCGGGGGCGGTTTCGGCAACGCGGCGCAGGCGCACGTCGGCGCCCGCGGCCTTTGCGGCCTCGGCTGCGGCAAGGGCCACCTGATGGTTGGTGCCATAGGTGGAATAGAAAACGATGGCGATCTTGGCTTGGGTCATTTCGGTCTCTCCTGAGAACTGGGGCAAATCTGGTCGGCCTGTCCACGCAAGGCAGTCACGCCGTCGCACCCGATATAGACACAGTTGCCGCCGCCGTCCTGTGCGCGGCAACGCAGGCCCTGTGCGCTTTTCCGCAAGCCGCGTGGCGCGCACGTTCTGCCCTTGGCAACCCGGCCCTCAGCGCGTATACGCGCGCCCTGACTAACAGGAGCCGGACCATGCAAGGCAGCGCAAATCTCAACGTGATGATCAAGGCCGCGCGCAAGGCGGGCCGGTCGCTGACCAAGGATTTCCGCGAGGTCGAGAACCTGCAGGTGTCGATGAAAGGGGCGGGCGATTTCGTGTCCCGCGCCGACATCGCCGCCGAGGACATCCTGAAAGAGGAACTGATGGGCGCCCGCCCCACCTATGGCTGGCTGGGCGAAGAGGGCGGCGAGACACCCGGACAGGACCCGACGCGCCGCTGGATCGTCGATCCGCTGGACGGCACAACCAACTTTCTGCACGGGCTGCCGCATTGGGCGATTTCCGTGGCACTGGAACACAAGGGCCAGATCGTGGCCGGTGTGGTCTATGACGCCGCCAAGGACGAGATGTTCTATGCCGAAAAAGGGCAGGGCGCGTGGCTGAATGACCGCAAACGCCTTCGGGTGTCGGGCCGTACCAAGATGATCGAAAGCATTTTCGCGACCGGCGTGCCCTTTGCCGCCAAGCGCACCCTGCCTGCCACCTTGCAGGATCTGGCCCGGCTGATGCCGGAATGCGCAGGCGTGCGGCGCTTTGGCTCGGCCGCACTGGATCTCGCCTATGTCGCGGCTGGCCGCTACGAGGGGTATTGGGAGCGTGAACTGAACATCTGGGACATCGCCGCCGGCACCCTGCTGGTGACCGAGGCCGGTGGCATGATCGACGGGTTGCGCGACGGGCAGAGCGCGCTTGACGGCAACCTGATCGCCGCCAATGGCGAGATTTTCAATCCGTTCGCAAAGATCATCCGCAACGGCTGAGGCTGGCAGGCGCTAGCGCCGCCGCCCGACCTTCGGCACATTGCTGCGTTGCAGGGGGTATTTCGCCTCGGGGTGGTCGGGATGCCCGTCGGTGCGGGCCCAGAATGCAGGCCCGCCCAGCCGGAAAAACAGCGGCAGCGTCAGCACCATCCCCACGATGAACCCGCCCGCATGGGCCCAATAGGCGACGCCACCGCCGCTCGTATCCGTCCCCACCCCGTTGAACAGTTGCAGCGCGAACCACAGGCCCAGCATGATCCAGGCCGGGATCGGGATGATGCGGATGAACACCACGATGATGAACAGCACATCCACCTTTGCGCGCGGAAACAGCAGCAGATAGCCCCCCATCACCCCAGCGATCGCGCCCGACGCGCCGACCATCGGCACCGGCGAATACGGCGCCGCTGCGATCTGCGCCACCGCCGCCCCGATGCCCGAGGCCAGATAGAACAGCACGAACCCACCGTGGCCCATCTCGTCTTCCAGGTTGTCGCCGAAGATCCACAAAAACAGCATGTTGCCGATGATGTGCATCCAGCCGCCGTGCAGGAACATCGACGTGATGATGGTATGGGGCTTGTTGCCGGCCATCACCTCGACCGGGCGCAACGCCCAGGTGTCGAACAGCGCCATCGTTGCAACCGGATCAAGCATGACCGACTGATAGCTCAGGAACACCACGATATTCGTCGCCATCAGCGCATAGGTGACAAACGGCGTGCGGGTCGACGGGTTGTGATCGCGGATCGGAAACATGGGGCAGACGATTGGGGCAATCGTGGGCAGGGTCAAGCGCGACCTTGACCGCGCGCGCAAATGCGCCACCCTAATGCCCATGAAACACATCGCGATCCTGCTGTGTCTTGCCACGCCCGCGCTGGCCGAGTGTCCGGCCCCGCCCGATCATGACGTGGCAATCGCCCGGCTGATCGAGCAGCTGCGCGCCGCCCCGGATCAGGCCAGCGCCGAACCGCTGAACGCGCGGCTGTGGGAGCTGTGGACCGACGCGCCCGATGCCGCCGCCCAGGAGGTGCTCGAGGCCGGGATGCGGCGCCGCGCGAATTACGATTTCACCGGCGCGCTGGCGCAGTTCGACCGGCTGGTCGATTACTGCCCCGACTATGCCGAAGGCTACAACCAGCGCGCCTTTGTCAATTTCCTGCGGCAGGACTATGCCGCCGTGCTGACCGATCTGGATGCCGCGCTGGAGCTGTCGCCGACCCATGTCGGTGCCCTGTCGGGCAAGGCGATGACCCTGATGGGCATGGGCCGCACCGACGAAGGGCAGGATGTGCTGCGTCAGGCACTGGGGCTGAACCCCTGGCTGGCCGAACGCGCCATGCTGATCCCGCGCCCGGGCGAAAAGCTGTAACCCTGCGGGGGCTTGTTGCGCCCGCGCCTGCGCGCTAACACACGGAACCGGCTGGCGCATGCGGGCGTGGCGGAATGGTAGACGCATGGGACTTAAAATCCCTGGGGCGCAAGCCCATGCCGGTTCGAGTCCGGCCGCCCGTACCAGCCGGTTGCCCTGATCTGAGTCCCCCGCGCATCACTTGCGCAGATGCGGTCGCCCCTGTCTGGACGCGCTGCGGCGGGCGCTGTAGCGTCCGTGCAAACAATCGCCGGGCCAGCAGGCAAAGGGGCAATCATGACAGACGAGCAGGAAAACAAAGAGCAGCGCCGCGCGCGCTGGAAAATGCAGCGGCGGCTGAAGAATGCCCGCTCCGAAGGCATGATGCAGGGCATCGTGTCGATGCTGCAACCGGGCGATGTGGTGCTCGATTGCGGGGCCAACGTCGGGGCCGTGTGTGAACCGCTGGCGCAATCCGGCGCCACCGTGCATGCGTTCGAGCCTGATCCTTACGCCTTTTCCCAACTGTCCGCGCGGGTGGGCCAGTTCGACAATGTCACCCTGCACAATGCGGCGGTGGGCAGCCACGCGGGCACGGTCAAGCTGCAACGCGCAACCGGGTTCGATGACGACCCGGCCAGAAACTCGGTGAAATCCACCATCATCGAAGGCGGGCGGTCTACCGACGGCGGCGAAACGGTCGATGTCGAGATGATCGACTTCCCGGCCTTCGTGCGCGCCCTTCTGGCAGAGCACGGCAAGATCGCGTTCCTGAAAATGGACATCGAAGGGGCCGAGCTGGACCTGATGGAAACCATGTTCGCCGCCGACATGTTCGAGGATATCCGGCTGACCGTGGTGGAAACCCACGAAAAGAAATTCAAGGAACTGCGCCCGCGCTACGCCAAGCTGCGCGAGGATGTCGGCGCGAAATACCCGATCACCAAGATCAATCTGGACTGGATCTGATCGGGCTCGGGGTGGGCGAATTCGCCCACCCCCGTGACTGCGTCGCGTGTCAGTCCCAGCAGTTGACCAGAACGGTCATCCGGCCCGCCTTGGTGGTCAGTTGCTCGGGCGGCAGTTCCGTGATCGCCGCGGTGGTGGTGATGTCGATGCCCAGTCGGTCCAGCAGATTGACCAGGCTTGTCCCCTTGGCGGCGAAATTCACATCCTCCGGCAGCGACCGCCCGTTTTCAGGGCGCGGCAGCAGCATGCCCAGCACGGCGCCGCCTGCATCCACCACCGGGCCGCCCGCATCGCCGGGCAGGGTGGTCAGCGCCAGACGGCTGACGCCCTCCTCGCCCTGCAAACCGCGCAATTCGGCCAGCTTGCCAAAGGTCACGGTGGGTGCGCCCAGCATCCCGCCATAGGAATAGCCCGCCACCGCCACATCCGATTTCAGGCGCGGGATGCCCGACTGGAACCGGGCCACCTCGATCGGGGCCAGCCCGCCGCGTGGCAGCAGCACCGCGACACCCAGATCGGCCTCGTCGGTCAGGATGTCCGCCTCGGTGCCGTCCTCCATCGTGATGCGGCCGCAGCCCTGCACCGCCTGCGACGTGGTCAGCACCGTGCCCTGACGGTCGATGTAGAATCCCGAGCGCGACAGGCGCGGGCGCCGTATGTCCAGCCCGGCCACCAGATCGATGCTTTGCTCTTCGCTGATCTGGTCGGGTTCCAGCGTGCCGGTCAGGCGGGTCAGGCTTTTCTGCATCTCGCCCAGCAGGCGGGTGCGGCGTTCCTCGTCACCCGCAGGCCAGATCAGGGTAAAGCCCTTGATCTCGCCCCGCTCCAGCCGTGCCTCGGTGTGGCTGACGAAATCCGAGCCCTGACCGATCAGCACGAAACTGTCGCCGTCGCGGTTGCGCGGACCTTCGGGTGGTACGATTTCAAGCGTCTGCATGATGTCATACAGGCCATAAAGCGAGCTTTGATCGCCGCGCTGGCTGATCAGCAGCACCTTGGCCGGCAGATCGCCGGTGGCCGCGTAATGCGCAAAGGGGTATTCGTATTTGTCGAACTCGACCACCTCGGTCGGCATGGCGATCCCGATGCCCGCGGCATCGTCGCGCACGGTCTGCAGGCCCAGACCGTCCAGCACGGAATTATATTGCGCAATCAGCGCCGTGCGCTGCAGCGTTGTCAGAACGCCGGTCACCTCATAGCCATTCTCGCGCTGCCACTGGGCCATCGAGTTGCGGGTGCCCGGGCCAAAGGCCCCGTCGATCGCCGCCCCGTAGAACCCGGCCCATTTCAGGGCGATCTGCAGGGCCTCGCGTTCGCTGCGCGTCAGTTGCGCCTCGGAGGCGCGCGCCTCGCGCGGGGTTTCGTCCGCCGGTTCAATTTCGGGCAGGGTGTCGGGGGGCGCAAGCTCGGTCTGCGTCACCGAGTCGGGCGTCGTGGTCTGCGGCGCGCTGTTGCCCGTGCCCACGGGCCAGAACTGCTGACCAAAGTTGCGGCTGAACTCGATGAAACTGTCGCGCGGGATCGACCCTTCGGCGCGGTAGACGCGCAGCACCTGTTCGGCATCGCCGCGGGCATAGGGCCCCAGCGCGATGGCATACCACCCGCCGCCCAGCGAAAAACCGTTCACATCGGGCAGTTCGGCGGCATAGGCGCGCGCGCTGTTCTGGGCCTGCGTCAGCGTCGGCTGCGCCTCGATCTGGACCCAGGCAATTTCGCCCTGCGCCCATACGGCGCGCGCCGCCACAAGGGCAACGATCAGCGCCGCGAAAAACCTGTTCATCATATGCTTTGGTCAACCCGATGCGAATTTCTGTCACATCATGGTCTTCTACCAAATCCGGGGCGCACTGCACCCCCAAAATATTGCACGACCCCGTGATTGACCCGGCATGCCGCGCACCGTATCCAAGGCGCGACTTTACAGGGCAGGCAGGCGATGGCACCGATGGCGGAACACCCCGACAAACCCCGCAGCTTTCAGGAAATCATCCTGCGGCTTCAGACCTATTGGGCGGCCAGGGGCTGCGCGGTGCTGCAACCTTACGACATGGAGGTGGGGGCAGGCACGTTCCACCCGGCCACGACCCTGCGCGCGCTGGGCACAAAGGCCTGGGCCGCCGCCTATGTGCAGCCTTCGCGCAGGCCCACCGATGGCCGCTACGGCGAGAACCCGAACCGGCTGCAGCACTACTACCAGTTCCAGGTGCTGATCAAACCCAGCCCGCCCGATCTGCAGGATCTCTACCTTGGCTCGCTGCAGGCCATCGGCATCGATATGGCCCTGCATGACATCCGCTTTGTCGAGGATGACTGGGAATCCCCCACCCTCGGCGCCTGGGGTCTGGGCTGGGAAGTCTGGTGCGACGGCATGGAGGTGTCGCAGTTCACCTATTTCCAGCAGGTCGGCGGGCATGACTGTCATCCCGTCTCGGGTGAGCTGACCTATGGTCTGGAACGCCTTGCCATGTATGTGCTGGGCGTGGATCACGTCATGGACATGCCCTTCAACGCACCCGACGCGCCGATCCCGCTGACATACGGCGATGTGTTCCGCCAGACCGAGCAGGAGTATTCGCGCTGGAACTTCGATGTGGCCGACACCGCCGTTCTGCTGCGCCATTTCGAAGAGGCCGAGGCCGAATGCCAGTCGATCCTGGCGCGCGACGACACCGACCCCAAGACCGGCGCGCGCATCGTGATGGCGCATCCGGCCTATGACCAGTGCATCAAGGCCAGCCACATCTTCAACCTGCTGGACGCGCGCGGCGTGATTTCTGTGACCGAAAGGCAAAGCTATATCGGGCGCGTGCGCGCGTTGGCGAAAATGTGCGCGGACGCCTTTGTGCGCACCGATGCCGGGGGTTATGCGGCCTGATGGGCAAGTTTCTGGCGGGGGTGATCGTGATTTCTGCATTGGCAGCCGGTATCGGCATCTATTACCTGCAAATCTACGCCTTCTACGACGAGGTGCAGGTCAGCGGCACCGATGACGTGCAGATGACCGTGCTGGCCACCGGCCAGCCCGAACCTGTGCTGTACGAGGATTTTCAGGCCATCGACGCCGACAGCAGCCCGATCCGCTATCGCGCCTGCTTTACCACGTCGATGAGCGTCGGCATGATGACCGAAACCTATCAATCCTACCCCGACGCGGTGCCGCTCGAGGCGCCGGGCTGGTTCGACTGCTTCGATGCCCGCGAAATCGGGGCCGCGATCGAGGCCGAGCAGGCGCTGACCTTCATGGGCACCGAAAACATCACCTATGGCATCGACCGCGTGGTGGCGATCCTGCCCGACGGGCGCGGCTTTGTCTGGCACCAGATCAACCGCTGCGGCGAACTGGTGTTCGACGGCCAGACCGCGCCCGACGATTGCCCCACACCCCCGGAAAGAAACTGACATGCCCAATCTTCTGATCGAACTGTTTTCCGAGGAAATCCCCGCCCGCATGCAGGCCCGCGCGGCCGCCGACCTGAAACAGCGCCTGACCGAAGGGCTGGTTCAGGCGGGGCTGACCTATGCGGGGGCGGCGGCGTTCTCGACGCCCCGGCGGCTGACGCTGGCGGTGGACGGCGTGACGGGCGAATCGCCCACCCTGCACGAAGAACGCAAGGGCCCGCGCGTGGACGCGCCGGAAAAGGCGATCGAAGGCTTCCTGCGCGGGGCCGGGCTGACCCGCGACCAGCTGGAGGTGCGCGACGAGAAGAAGGGGCAGGTCTATGTCGCCACCATCACCCGCCCGGGCCGCCCTGCGGCCGAGATCGTGGCCGAGGTGCTGGAGGATGTGATCCGCAATTTCCCCTGGCCCAAGTCGATGCGCTGGGGCGCGGGCTCCTTGCGCTGGGTGCGGCCGCTGCACTCGATCCTGTGCATCCTGACCGATGACGCGGGCGAGGCCACGGTGGTGCCCTTGTCCGTCGATGGCATCACGGCGGGCAACACCACCGCGGGCCACAGGTTCATGGGGCCGGATCGCTTTGCCGTCACGGGGTTTGACGATTATGCCGCCAAGCTGAAACGCGCCCGCGTGATCCTGAGCGCCGAGGAACGCGCCGATCACATCTGGCAGGAGGCGACGAACCTGGCCTTTGCGCAAGGGTTCGAGGTGGTCGAGGATCGCGGGCTTCTGGCCGAGGTGGCGGGGCTGGTGGAATGGCCCGTGGTGCTGATGGGGCAGATCGACGATGCCTTTCTTGGCCTGCCGCCCGAGGTGCTGCAAACCTCGATGAAGGAACATCAGAAATTCTTTTCGGTGCGCAATCCGGCCACCGGGCGGATCGAGAAATTCATCACCGTTGCCAATATCGAAACAGCCGACGACGGCGCGACCATCCTTGCGGGCAATCAAAAGGTGCTGGCGGCGCGGTTGTCGGATGCCAGGTTCTTTTGGGAAAACGACCTGCGCATCGTGCAGGACAAGGGGCTTGAGGGCATGGGGGCCGGGCTGTCCTCGGTCACGTTCCACAACAAGCTGGGGTCACAGGCCGACCGCATCACCCGCATCGCCGCGCTGGCGCGGGAAATCGCGCCGGTCGTGGGGGCCGATCCCGATCTGGCCGAGCAGGCAGCAAAGGTGGCCAAGGCCGATCTGCAATCGGAAATGGTGGGCGAATTCCCCGAATTGCAGGGGCTGATGGGGCGCTACTATGCGCAGGCCGCCGGGCTGGACGCGGCCGTGGCCGCCGCCTGTCAGGAACATTATCAACCGCTGGGGCCCTCCGATGCCGTGCCCACCGCGCCGGTCTCGGTGGCCGTGGCACTGGCCGACAAGCTGGACACGCTGACCGGGTTCTGGGCGATCGACGAAAAACCGACCGGGAGCAAGGACCCCTATGCCCTGCGCCGCGCCGCGCTGGGCGTGATTAGGTTGGTTTTGGGGAATGGTGTTCGTCTGCCATTGTTTGGTGGCTTGATCGTCGGAGGGCGTCGGAACTTTGCGTCCGCAATCAACTTGCGGCTTGGACAGCTTGAAGGCCATTTTCGGGTTGCCGCTCTGGAGGCTTTGGACGTTGACATAGAAGAGAGCGTTCTCGGAAAGCTATTAGATGCTTCTAAAAAAACTTCTAGCTTGTTGGAAGCAGGGTTTGAGCAAGGTGTGGCTCCTCAGGAGTGGGAAACGGTAAAAGCGTCCGACCTCCTCTCCTTCTTCCACGACCGGCTCAAGGTCCATCTGCGCGAACAGGGCATCCGCCATGACGTGATCGACGCCTGCCTTGCCATGCAGGGCAATGACGACCTGACCCTGCTGGTCAAGCGGGCCGAGGCGCTGGCGGCCTTCCTGAAAACCGCCGATGGCGAGAACCTGGTGCAGGGCTTCAAGCGCGCCAACAACATCCTGACCCAGGCCGAGGACAAGGATGGCGTGGAATACAGTTTCGGGGCCGATCTGAAGTTTGCCGAAACCGAGGTCGAGCGCGATCTGTTCGCCGCGCTGGACAGCGCCGAGGCGGCGATTGTTCCGGCAATGGAAACAGAGGATTACGCCGCCGCCATGTCGGCCATGGCCGGGATGCGCGCGGCGATCGACGCCTTCTTTGAGGCGGTGCAGGTCAATGCCGACAACGCCGTGGTGCGGCGCAACCGGCTGAACCTGCTGGCGCGCATCCGTGGCATCTGTCTGCAGGTGGCCGACCTGACCCGGATCGAAGGCTAAAGGGCCGGGCAGGGTGGGCGCTGCCCCCCGTCCCCCGTGCCGGGGACTCCCCCCGGGATATTTGTCGAGAGAGGAAGGGCAGGGCCGGGTGACAGCGGTCTTGCGTTGTGTTGGCTTGGGCGTATTCTGCGCCAAGCGCGAAAGGATGCCGCAGTGCAGCATGACGATCCTCATATCACCCTGATCACCCCCAGCGCGCCGATGAGCGTGGCCACCCATGGCGGGCGGGCGAAATGCCTGCAACGGCTGGTGCGGATGGAGATGCCGGTGCCGCGCACCGTGGCGCTGTCGTTTGACGCGGTGCACCGGGTCGCCAGCGGCGTGATGCCGGACATGACGTCCCTGCTGGTGCATTTCGGGGCGACCGCGCTTTTGTGCGTGCGCCCGTCCTCCGAGGAACCCGACTGGGGCGGGCCGGGGGCGGTTCTGAACATCGGGATGAACGACACGCATTATGCCGACCTGTCCGACCAGATCGGGCGGGCGGCGGCGGCCTCGGTCTATACCCGGTTCGTGCAGGCCTATGCGATCCATGTGGCGCGGCTGGACCCGGATGCGTTCGAACACGTGATCGAGGACGGCCCCGAGGGTCTGGCCCAGGTCCTGCACGCCTACGAGGAAGAGACCGAAGAGACCTTTCCGCAAGACCCGGCGGTGCAGCTGGCCGAGGTTCTGCGCTCGATGGCGCGGGCGTGGGAGGGCACGACCGCCCGGCTGCTGCGGCAGGCCAAGGGCGCGCCGGCCGATGCGGGGCTGGGGCTGGTGGTGCAGGAAATGGCGCTGGGCATGGGGCACGGCGAAAGCGGCTCGGGCGTGATCCAGCTTGTCGACAGCCGCACCGGACAGCCGCGCATCATCGGGCGCTACCTGCGCCAGAGCCAGGGCCGCGAGGCGCTGGACCGCCGCGAAGAGGCGCTGTTTCTGGCCCGCGATCCGCGCGGCCCCAGTCTGGAAGAGCTGGTGCCCGAGGCGTTCGCCGATCTGAAGCGGATGACCGGCCAGATGCGCGCCAAGCTGCGCGAGGAAATGCAGGCCGAATTCACCATCGAGAACGGCGTGCTGCACATTCTTGACGGGGTGCGCGTGGCGCGCAGCGGGCAGGCCGCCGTGCGCATCGCGGTGCAACTGGCCGAGGATGGCATCATCCCGCGCGACGAGGCGCTGTTGCGGGTCGAGCCGCGCGTGCTGAACGAAATGCTGCACCGGCAGGTCGATCCGGGCGCCAAGCGCGACGTGCTGGCCACCGGCATCGCCGCCAGCCCCGGTGCGGCGGCGGGCAAGATCGTGTTCACGGCCGCCGATGCGCAGGCCCATGCCGCGCGCGGCGAGGCCTGCGTTCTGGTGCGGCGCGAAACCAGCCCCGAGGATATTCGCGGCATGCATGCCGCCGTGGCCGTCCTGACCGAACGTGGCGGCATGACCAGCCATGCGGCGGTGATCGGCCGTGGCATGGGGTTGCCCTGCGTCGTGGGGGCCAGCGATTTCCGCTTTCACGCCCGGCGTCAGATGCTGGTGGCCCCGGACGGGCGCGAATTGCGCGCCGGTGACGTGATCACGGTCGATGGCACCAACGGGCAGGTTCTGGCCGGCGAGGCCCCGATGATCGAGGCGGCCGAGGATGACGCGCTGAACACCCTGATGGGCTGGGCCGACGAGGTGCGCGACATCGGCGTGCGCGCCAATGCCGACACGCCCGGCGATGCGCAGACCGCGCGCAACTTCAAGGCGCAGGGGATCGGCCTGTGCCGGACCGAGCACATGTTCTTCGATGCCGACCGCCTGACCGTGATGCGCGAGATGATCTTTGCCGACACCAGCCCCGACCGCGCGGCGGTGCTGGAACGCCTGCTGCCGATGCAGCGCGCCGATTTCATCGAACTGTTCCGCATCATGCAGGGCCAGCCGGTCTGCATCCGCCTGTTCGATCCGCCGCTGCATGAATTCCTGCCCAGCGATCGCGCAGGTCACCGCGAACTGGCCGAGGCGCTGGACCTGCCGCTGTCGGATGTCACCCGCCGGGTCGAGGCGCTGGGCGAATACAACCCCATGCTGGGGATGCGCGGCGTGCGGCTGGGCATCACCGTGCCCGAAATCTACGACATGCAGGCCCGCGCCATCTTCGAGGCGACGGTCGAGGCCAGCCGCGAGGGCGAGCCGGTGGTGCCCGAGATCATGATCCCGCTGGTCAGCGCCCGGCGCGAGGTCGAATTGGTGAAAACCCGCGTCGATGCGGTGGCCGCCGCCGTGCGCAACGAGACCGGCCGCGATTTCACCTACCGGCTGGGGGTGATGGTCGAAACCCCGCGCGCGGCTCTGCGCGCGGGCGAGATCGCGCCGCACACGGCCTTTCTGTCATTCGGCACCAACGACCTGACGCAGATGACCTATGGCCTGTCGCGCGACGACGCGGGGCGGTTCATGTCGACCTATGTGCAGCAGGGCGTGTTCCCCGAAGACCCGTTTCACACGCTGGATCAGGACGGGGTGGGCGAGCTGCTGACCATCGCCGCGACACGCGGGCGTGACGCGCGGCCCGATCTGGTGCTGTCGATCTGCGGCGAGCATGGCGGCAGCCCCGAATCAATCGCTTTCTGCCGGGCGGCGGGATTCGACTATGTTTCCTGCTCGCCTTTCCGGGTGCCGGTGGCGCGTTTGGCCGCAGCCCAACTGGCTGTGCGCGACAAGATACGGTAGCGTCTGCTCTCGCGTCCCCAAGACCTGCGTT
This sequence comes from Lacimonas salitolerans, assembly GCF_042677865.1. NCBI lineage: Bacteria > Pseudomonadati > Pseudomonadota > Alphaproteobacteria > Rhodobacterales > Paracoccaceae > Lacimonas > Lacimonas salitolerans. The sequence continues at coordinate 62,607 of NZ_JBHUDD010000041.1, forward strand.
TGACACAGGCGCCATGCAGCCGACGCAACCCGGGTCTGGGCGGGCATGGATGGACTCTGTGCGAAAATCTGTCGTAGAAGGCCTCGATTTCGCCGTTTGGTGCGAAGGGGGATAAGATGTTTCGTAAATTTGTTGCCGCCACGCTGATCATGCTGGCGGGTACAGCCGTGGCAGAGCCTTCGCTCGAGCAGGTGATGCGGCTGGAGCAAAAGGCACTGGCCCGTTTGCCCGCAGACCGGCTGGATGCGCTGCTGAATCGTCCGCAGGCGGCAGGCGGTATCAGCTACAGCGATGAATGGCTGGCCAGCCTGCCCGCTGCCAAGGGCAACTCGGAATGGCGCTGCCTGGCCGAGGCGCTTTATTTCGAGGCACGCGGCGAAACCGTCAAGGGCCAGTTCGCGGTTGCCGAGGTGATCATGAACCGCGTCGACAGCGCGACCTATCCCGACACGGTATGCGGCGTGGTGCATCAGGGGACAGGCCGCAAATACGGCTGCCAGTTCACCTATACCTGCGATGGCCTTCCCGAGGTGATCAACGAACCCCGGGCCTTTGATCAGGTGGCCAAGGTGGCCAAGCTGATGGTCAACGGCGCGCCGCGCGTCCTGACCGAAGGGGCGACACATTACCACACCACCGCCGTGAACCCCCGCTGGGCGCGCAAATTCCCGCGCACCGCCCGGATCGGCGTGCATCTTTTCTATCGCCACCCGCAGGAGATGGTGCAGAACTGACCTCGTGACGCAAACGGGCCGCGCAGTGCCGCCCCGCGTGGCGACGCGCGCGCAGGACAGGGCCAGTCTGCGCGCAGGACAGGTCAGCCGGGACGAACCAGCATGAGCAACGAGATCACATGGGCCTTCGCCCACCCGTCGGAACGCGCCGCGGCCACTGCGGGCGACGGGCCGCTGGACAGGATCTCGGTGCGCGATCATATCGTTACGGTTGAAATCGGCGCGTTTCAGGCCGAGCGCGGCACCACCCAGCGGATCTGTTTCAACATCGTGGTCGAGGTGATGCCGACCGCAAACATCCTTGATGACGACGTGGACAGCATCCTGTCCTACGACAAGGTGACCGAGGCGATCGCCGCCGAACTGGCCGCCGAGCGGCTGAACCTGCTGGAAACCCTGGCCGAAAAGGTGGCCGAGCGTATCCTGCACGAGCCACAGGCGCTGCGCGTCTTTGTCCGCATCGAAAAGCTGGATCGCGGACCGGGGGCGCTGGGTGTGGAAATCGTGCGCGCCGCACGCGACATCAAGGCCCGCCGCGTGGCCGAGGATCGGCCGCATCCGCAGGTGGTCTACCTGTCCAACGTCGCCATCTTGTCGGACAACCTGCCCGCATGGATCGACCAGTTGCAGGCCGGGGCGCGGCCCAGCATCCTGTGCGTCGGGCCCGCCGACACACCCGCCCCGCAGGCCGCGCATCCACTGGCACAGCGCCGGATCGACCTGCTGGCGATCGAGCAGAACGCCTGGGTGCTGGCCGGGCGCGATGCGCGCTGCGTGGTGGTGAACTCGCGCACCGAACTCGACTGGGCCATGCGCCACGACCAGATCAGCGTCTGGGCCCCGTCCAAGATCGTGCTGGATGCGGTCGATGGCCCCTCGGCCAGCCCGCGCGACGCGCTGGCGCTGGTGCTGTGGTTCGCACGGTTCATGCAGGCCGCCGACATGCTGGTGATCGGGCAGGATCTGCCCGACGCGCCCGACCTTCCGCTGCGCGCGGTGGCCACGGATGTGACGGTGATCTGAGCGTTTGCCTTGCGCGCCCCGATGCGTAATACCCGCCCCATGACCGACTATTTCAGACCGCTTGTGCAATCGGGCCTTGCCCGCCCGGATGAGGCCCTTCCGCTCGCTGGCGGGCGGCTGTGGTTCACCCATGCCGAGCGGATGCGCCGGGGCGCGCCCCGGAACGCACCGGGGCAGGTGGTGCCCGCCCGCGACCTGCCCGACGACTGGCGCGACGCGCTGACCACGGCGCGCGCGGATGTGGCGGGGATGGCGCTGGACACCCCGCGCGTCATGGGCATCCTGAACGCCACACCCGACAGCTTTTCCGACGGTGGCCTGTATCATGACCCGGCCCGGGCCGTGGCCCACGGGGTTCAGATGATCGCCGACGGGGCCGACATCATCGACGTGGGCGGCGAATCCACCCGACCGGGGGCAGAAACTGTGCCCGCCGACGCGGAAATCGCGCGCGTCACCCCGGTGATCGCCGCCCTGCGCGCCGCAGGCCCCACACCGATCTCGATCGACACCCGCAAGACGACCGTGGCGCAGGCGGCGGTGCAGGCCGGCGCAAACCTGGTGAATGATGTGGCAGGCTTTACCTTCGACCCCGGACTGGCCCCGTTCTGCGCCAGCCATGCCCTGCCGGTCTGCGTGATGCACGCACAGGGCGATCCCGCCACGATGCAGAAGAATCCAAGCTATGACGACGTGGTGCTGGACGTTTTCGATTTCCTGCAGGACCGCGTGCAGGCCCTGATGGCGCTGGGTATCCCGCGCGGGCGCATCGTGGTCGACCCCGGCATCGGCTTTGGCAAGACCGCCGATCACAACCTGGCGCTGCTCAACCGGATCAGCCTGTTTCACGGGCTGGGCTGCGCGATCCTGCTGGGCGCCTCGCGCAAGCGATTCATCGCCACGATTGGCTGCGCGCCCGAACCGGCAGACCGCATGCCCGGCTCGGTCGCCGTGGCGCTGGCGGGCGTGGCGCAGGGGGTGCAGATGTGCCGCGTGCATGACGTGCGCGCCACCGTCTCGGCGCTGGCCTTGTGGCAGGCGGTGCAGGGGGGCGCTGCCCCCGTCGCCTGAAGGCGACTCCCCCGGAGTTTACGGGCAAGATGAAGGACGACCCCCGCCACCACTCAGCGGGGCACTTCGGTGGATGTGGCGCGGCCTGCTCAGGCCCTCACCGGAACAATGGCCGCGCCAGGTGCCCCCGTCAGCCGCAGACCAGCCCGCCATCCACGATCAGCGTCTGCCCGGTGACCGCCCGCGCCCAGGGCGAGGCGAAGAACAGCACCGCATCGGCCATCTCCGCAGGCGTGGTCACATGGCCCAGCGGCGTCTGCCCCGCGATCAGGTCGAACACCGCCTCGGGCGTCGCGGCACTGGCATCGGTGGTGCGCAGCAGCCCGCCCGCCACCATGTTCACCGTCACCCCCAGCGGACCCAGGTCGCGCGACGCGGTGCGGGTCAGCGCCATCAGCGCGGCCTTGGCGGCAGTGTAATCGTGATAGGGCACAACCGGGTTCTGCACCAGATTGGTGCCGATGGTGATCACCCGGCCAAACCCGGATGCCGCAAAATGCGGGCGCGCGGCGGCGATCAGGTTCAGCGCGCCCCCTACCGACACCTGCGCCTGTGCGGCCATATCGGCCCAGTCCAGCGTCTCCAGCCCCTTGCGCGCATCGCCGTTGAACTGGAAATCGGCCAACGCGTTATGCACCAGCACATCGGGCGCACCCATGGCCTCGGTGATCTGTGCCACCATCGCCGCCACGGCCGCGCGGTCGGTCACATCCGCCTGAAACGCCTGCGCGCGCGGGCCGATCTCGGCGCACAGCGCCTCTGCCGCGTCCTGACTGTGGCGATAGTTCACCGCCACCCGCGCGCCCTGCCGGGCAAAGGCGCGCGCGATGGCCGCCCCAAGGCCACGCCCCGCGCCGGTGACAAGAACGGTCTGATCTGCAATCTGTTTCATGGTCTTTCCCTGTATATTCAAAGGTTCGGGCAACAGGGACGCCCTGCACTCAGGGGCCGCGACGCGATGACGGAAGGAAAACAACGCCCCCCGCCGCGCGAGGAAACGAGGCCCCGCACATCGGCAAAGGGCGCATCGCAACTTCCTACGCCGGCATGATCCGGTTCAGGTTCCAAGGGTTCGTCTCAGCCCGCGTATCCGCGGACGCCCCTGTTGCAGCCGCCACGATGGGCCGGGGCGGGGGCGGCGTCAAGCACCGCGCCACGAAAAAGGGCGGACCCGCAGGCCCGCCCCGAGTCGCCGATCCCGTCGGGATCAGTTCTTTTCGCGGTCCACCATCTTGCCCGCGGAAATCCACGGCATCATCGCGCGCAGCTTTGCACCGACCTGTTCGATCTGGTGTTCGTCGTTCAGACGGCGGGTCGCCTTGAACGAGGGCTGACCCACGGCATTCTCCTGCATGAAGTCGCGCACGAACTTGCCGGTCTGGATGTCGGTCAGAACCGCCTTCATCCGCGCCTTCGTCTCGTCATAGGGCAGGATGCGCGGGCCAGAGACATATTCGCCATACTCGGCGGTGTTGCTGATCGAGTAGTTCATGTTGGCGATGCCGCCTTCATAGATCAGGTCGACGATCAGCTTGACCTCGTGCAGACATTCGAAATAGGCCATTTCCGGCTCGTACCCGGCCTCGACCAGCGTCTCGAAGCCCATGCGGATCAGCTCCACCAGACCGCCGCACAGAACCGCCTGCTCGCCGAACAGGTCGGTTTCGCATTCCTGGCGGAAGTTGGTCTCGATGATGCCCGAGCGCCCACCGCCGATGCCGGCGCAATAGGACAGGCCGATTTCCAGCGCCTTGCCGGTGGCGTCGTTCTCCACCGCCACAAGGCAGGGCACGCCGCCGCCCTTGGTGTATTCGCCGCGCACGGTGTGGCCGGGTCCCTTGGGGGCCATCATGATGACATCGACGCCGGGCTTGGGTTCGATCAGGCCGAAATGCACGTTCAGACCGTGGGCGAACGCGATGGCGCTGCCTTCGCGCAGGTTGTCATGCACGTATTTGCGGTAGGTCTCGGCCTGCAATTCGTCGGGCATGGTGAACATGATCAGGTCGCACCAGGCGGCAGCCTCGGCGATGCCCATGACCTTCAGGCCTTCGGCTTCGGCCTTCTTGGCCGACGGGCTGCCTTCGCGCAGGGCGACGACAAGGTTCTTGGCGCCGCTGTCGCGCAGGTTCAGCGCATGGGCGTGCCCCTGAGAGCCATAGCCCAGAATCGCCACCTTCTTGTCCTTGATCAGGTTGATGTCACAATCACGGTCATAGTAAACGCGCATGGGTCTGTCCTTCTTTGCGGTTTGATTGCCGGGCAGATTAGCCACAATGCCGCAAATATGTTTGCGTTCTGCGCAGAATTTCGGCATTTGGAGGAGTATCAATTCACCGATCATGCAGAATACGGAAAATTCATGCTCGACGATGCCGACCGACGCATCCTGCGCCAGTATCAGGCCGCGCCCGACCTGCCCGCCGCCGATCTGGCCGAACGGGCCGGGGTCACGCCCAGCACGCTGACCCGGCGGCTGGACCGGATGCGCGGCGCGGGCGTGCTGCGCGGGTTGCGCGGGCGGGTGAACTGGCGCGCGCTGGGGTATGAGGTCGAGGTCAGCCTGCGCCTGACCCTCGACAAGACGCAGGCGCGCGCCTTTGACGAGTTTCTGGCCGCCGCGCGCCAGGTGCCCGAGGTGATCGAGATCCAGACATTCCTTGGCGTGGTCGATGCCCGTCTGTCGGTCATTGCCCGCGACATCCCGCATTATCAGCAGGTCTATCGCCAGCGCATCCTGACCCTGCCGCATATCGCCGATATCGAGGCGCTGATGCATGTCGCCCTGCTGAAATCGGACGAGGCGCTGCCGCTGTGACCGATCTGGATGACACCGACCGCCGCATGATCCGCGCGCTGATCGACGATGCCGGGCAATCGGCGGGGGCGCTTGGGCGCGCACTTGGCCTGTCGCAGCCCGCCACGTGGCGGCGGATGAAACGGCTGCGGGATGCCGGTGTGTTCCGCGCCCCCCGCGTCGATCTGGACCATGCCGCGCTGGGGTTCGGCGTGACGGTGTTCCTGGGGGTCAGGCTGGCCACCAAAGGGCGCGTCAGCCTCGAGGATTTCGAACGCGCCGTCACCGCCATCCCCGAGGTGCAGACCGTCGAACACGTGCTGGGCATGTATGACTACCGCCTGCGCGTGGTGGCCCGCGACATCGCCGATTTCGAACGCGTGCTGCGCCGCCGCATCATGACCCTGCCGGGGGTCGGGAACGTCGAGGCGAACGTGCTTTTGTCCGAAGAGCGCCGCCCCGGCCCGATCTGACAGGGGCGCGCGATGCGCATGGGATATGCATGGTTCGTGCATGCGGATCACACGGCGGGGTCTGGCGGTCAAGGAAGGCTTTGCTTTTGGCCCCGCGCGGCGCTAGCAAAGGGTGACTGAAACGAAAGGCGCCGCCATGACCGCATTGCTGAACACCGTCGATCCCGATGGGCTGCTGGAATATTCCGTGGTCTTTACCGACCGCTCTCTGAACCATATGTCGGCGTCTTTTCAACAGGTTATGCGCGACATCTCAGACATGCTGAAAGAGGTGTACAACGCCGATGGCGTGGCGCTGGTGCCCGGCGGCGGCACCTACGCGATGGAGGCGGTGGCCCGCCAGTTCGGCCGCGACGCCCACGCGCTGGTGGTGCGCAACGGCTGGTTCAGCTTTCGCTGGAACCAGATTTTCGATGCGGGAAAATTTACTGAAAAAACAACCGTCTACAAGGCGCGGCAGATCGGAAACGGCCCGCAGGCGCCCTTTGCCCCCGCACCGATAGACGAGGTTGTCGCCGCCATCCACGACGCCCAGCCCGACGTGGTTTTCGCCCCACATGTAGAGACTTCGGCCGGTCTGATCCTGCCTGACGACTATATATCGTGTCTGTCGCAAGCCGCCCATGACGTGGGCGCGCTGATGGTGCTTGATTGCATCGCCTCCGGCTGCGCCTGGGTCGACATGAAGGCCACGGGCGTCGACGTGCTGATCTCGGCTCCGCAAAAGGGGTGGTCGGCCTCGCCTTCATGTGGCTTGGTAATGATGTCCGGCAAGGCACTGGAAAGGTTGGAAAAAACCGATTCTGACAGCTTCGCCGTGGACCTCAGAAAATGGCGCGCGATCATGGAAACCTATGAGAATGGCGGCCATGCCTATCACGCCACCATGCCCACAGACGCCCTGCGCGCCTTTCGCGACACGATGCTGGAAACCCGCGACTATGGTTTCGACAAACTGCGCGACGCCCAATGGGCGCTTGGCGACGGCGTGCGCGCACTGCTGGCTGAAAAGGGCGTGAAATCCGTGGCAGAACAAGGGTTTGGCGCACCGGGCGTTGTGGTCAGTTACACCACCGATCCCGACATTCAGAACGGCAAGAAATTCGCCGCGCAAGGCATGCAGATCGCCGCGGGCGTGCCGCTGCAATGCGACGAGCCCGAGGGCTTCATGACCTTCCGACTTGGGCTGTTCGGCCTGGACAAGCTCTACGACGTGCCTGCCGCTCTGGACCGGCTCAAGAAGGTCACGGATAAGGTTCTCTGATCGTTTCCTCTCTCTAAAAATATCCCGGGGGTGAATTGGCCCAAGGGGCCAAGAGGGGGCAGCGCCCCCTTTACCCGGCGCGCATGAAATGCGCGCAATCCCTCGGTTCACCCGCGCGCACCAAGCCCCAGTTGCATCATCGTGCGGCGCACCGGTGCCAGCGAGTAGATCGCGTTCAGCCCTGTCATCCGCAGATCGCGCAGCGGCTGGGCTGAAACCATCGACGCGCGGTTGAGCATGTCGATACCGCGCAGCCGGGCCTGCACTTCCCAATGCCGCCGCCGGTGGTAGGTCTGCAGCATCTGCGCATCGCCCAGACGGTCGGGCGCAGCCTCGGCCAGTTCCAGCAGCACGCGCATGTCGCCAAGGCTCATGTTCAGCCCCTGCGCCCCGATCGGCGGCACCACATGTGCGGCCTCGGCCACCAGTGCGACGCGCTCGGCGTACATCCGGTCGGCGATCTGGCTGATGATCGGCCAGACCGTGCGCCGCGAGGCCAGCGTCAGTGGACCGTACAGCAGGCATGACCGTTCGTTCATCGCCGCCTCGAAGTCCTCCTGGGGCAGACGAGACAGGCGCAGCGCCTCGGGCCCTTCCTCCATCCAGACGATGGCGGAACTGGGCATGCCCTGCCAGTCGGGCAGCGGCACCAGCGTGAATGGCCCGCCCGAGCGATGGATCTCGGTCGAGATGTTGTCATGCGGAACCGGGTGCGTGACAGCAAAGGCCAGCGCCTTTTGCCCATAGCGGATCGTCTGCACGTCCACGCCGACGGCTTGCCGCACCGGGCTGTCGCGGCCATCGGCGGCGATCACCAGACGGCAGCGCACCTGGGTGGCATCCGACAGGCCGACACGTGCCTCGCCTTCGCGTGTGAACACAGATTTTGTGCCGGTCCCGGCGCGAAACTCGACATTCGGCAGCTCATCCAGCCGTGCCACCATCTCGCGCCGCAGCAACCAGTTGGGCAGGTTCCAGCCAAACGGCTTGTCCGAGATGTCCGAGGCGTTGAAATCCTTGGACAGCCGCGCCGCCGGTTGCGGCCCGCCCGCATCAACGATGCGCATGACCTGCAGATCGGCGGCATGTGGTGCCAGCCGATCCCACAGCCCCGCACGCTCCAGCAGGGCCTGTGCGGGTTGCAGGAACGCGGTGGTGCGCAGATCGCTGCCGTCGGCGTCACGTTCGGTCACCGGGGGGGTGGGATCGACGCAGATCACCGAAAAGCCCGCGGTGCCGAACACGGCTGCGGCGGTCAGTCCGGCGACACCGCCGCCGGATACAAGAATGTCGACATTTGAGTGGGTCATGGCCTGTTGCCTCCTGTCGACTGTAACTTATGCCGACCGGTGGCAGGTTTCCAAGCGGCATCCTGTCCCGCCCGGGTCTGTCACGCCCGGCTGATCACAAGCAGGACGATATAGATCACCGGGACCATCGCCAGCGCCGGAATATACAGGCCCGGCACGCCCCATTGTGCGATGGCCAGCCCCCATGCAATCAGCGCCACGACAACGCCTAGAAGGATCTTGCGCGCCAGCGCATTCTCGTCTGCCTGCTGGTCGTTCGTGGTATTGGTGGTGTGGTCGGTGGTCTGGGAAGAGGTCATTCTGGGCGTCCTTCAATTCAAATCCTGCACCTGTTAACAGCCGCGATGCCGAATGAAAGGAGCGGATTGCCGCAGTCGGTCCGGTGCGGGCGCTACAGCAGGCGCGCCAGAAATCCCGCCAGATCGTCGGTATGGTGGTGGATGTGATCGGCCCGATGCGGATCGGGGGCCACGTGAACGGTGCGCATGCCCATGTCATGCGGGGCGGCGAGGTTGCGGGGATCATCCTCGAACATCGCGGAGGTCGCGGGTGTCAGGCCATCCTGTGCAAAGATCGTCTCGAATGCCTTGCGCTCGGGTTTGGGCAGAAATCCTGCATTTTCAACGCCATAGATCGCATCGAACAGCCCCGAAAGCCCGCGCCGGTCCAGCACCCGTTCGGCATAGGGCGCGCTGCCGTTGGTGTAGACGATCCGCCGCCCCGGCAGGCGGGTGATCCGCGCGGCCAGGTCGGGATCGGGGTCGATATGGGTCATGTCGATGTCATGCACCGCAATCAGATAGGGGTGCGGATCGATGTCATGTTCGCGCATCAGCCCGGCCAGCGTGGTGCCATGGGTCCGCCAGTAGTGGTCGCGCAGATGGTTGGCATGGGCATGGTCCACGCCCAGCGTGTCCATCACATATTGCGTCATCCGCACCTCGATCTGGTCGAACAGGCGCGCCTGCGGCGGGTACAGCGTGTTGTCCAGATCAAAGACCCAGGACTGCACATGGGTGAAATCATCGCGTGGCATGTTGCGGTGATACTGCGGCGGCGCGCCGCGCACAAGATCGGTGGCTTGATTGCGCGGGCCAGTCAGGGCTAATCTTGCGCGGTTGACCCAAGGAGCGCCGCATGTCCGACCCGAAGCCTGTTCAGAAAGATGCCTATAGTCTGATACTTGAGGCGATAGACAGTGGTGTCTACCGGCCCGGTGACCGGCTGGTCGAAAGCGAGCTGGCCGACAGGTTCGGCGTGTCGCGCACGCCGATCCGCGAGGCGCTGCAACGGTTGGAAACCCAATCGCTGCTGACGCGGGATGGCCGGTCGCTGATCGTCGCGTCGCTGGATCACAACCAACTGTCCGAGCTTTACGTGGTGCGCGCCGAGCTTGAAGGTTTGGCCGCGCGTCTTGCCGCCCGCCACGCCACCGAGGAGGAGATCCGCGTGCTGCGCGACCTGGTCGAGGATGACCGTGCGCTGATCAACAAACCCTCGGCCTTGAGCCGCGCCAACCGCCGCTTTCACAAGCAGATCCATCTGGCCAGTCACAACCGCTATCTGGTGCAGCAACTGGACCTGGTGCACCGATCGATGGCGCTGATGGCGACAACCTCGATCGCAGCAGAGGGGCGCGGGCATGACACGATCGAAGAGCATGACGCCATCGTGACGGCGATCGCCAACAGGGACGAGCAGACCGCCTATCAGGCGCTCAAGGATCATATATCACGGGCGTTCGTGACCCGGCTCAAGCTGGATTCCGGGGCGATCAGGCGGGTGGAATAGTTCGTGCGGCCGCAAGGGCAGGGACAGGCCATGCTCGGTCTTGTCCCAGTAGAATGGCGTGGCCACCAGTTCCCACAGCGCCTTGTAGGCGGCGATGCAGCCCAGCGGGAAATACAGGTGCAAGACCGGCACCCACGGGATGAGGTGCCGGTGTCCGGGTCCGCGCACGGCATAAAGCGCTGCCGCCATCGTCAGCACCTCGACCGCCAGAAACAGCTTGCCCATGCCCAGCAACAGATCGCGGCTCAGCACCTGTTCCAGGGGATGTGTGAAACCCAGCGGGATCAGCCAGAACGACCACAACAGCGGCGCCAGCAGGAATTGCGACAGCGCCGTGATGAAATGGGTCTGCATGCCAAGGAATTTCCACCACCCCATCTGTCGTTGCAGCAGGCGCGGGCGGCGCATGTGCACCATCCATGTCACCATGTACCCCTTGAGCCAGCGCGAGCGTTGCTTGACCCAGGGCCAGAGGTGGCAATTCGCCTCTTCGCCGGTGGTGGTGGCGATCATCTCGGTGCGGTAGCCGTGGCGCGCAAGGCGAAAGCCCAGATCGGCATCTTCGGTCACGTTATGGGCGTCCCAGCCGCCCAGGCGTTCCAGGGCGTCACGACGGAAAAACAGCGTGGTGCCGCCCAGCGGAATGGCAAAGCCGAGCTGCGCCATACCGGGCAGCATGACGCGGAACCAGGTGGCGTATTCGATGGTGAAACAGCGCGCGATCCAGGTCTGGCGCGGGTTGTAGTAATCCAGCACGCCCTGCAGGCAGACCACATCCTCGGGCGCGGTGGCAAACCGGGCCGCGACGCGGTCGATCTGGTCGGGGGCGGGGGCATCCTCGGCATCCCATATCCCGATGATGTCGCCTTGGCAGAAATCCAGCGCATAGTTCATCGCACGCGGTTTCGTGCGGGGCTGGCCATCGGGCACGACGATCACCCGCATCCAGCGGGGCAGAATGCTGCGCTCCAGCACCTCGCGGGTCAGGGCGTCGGTTTCTTCCAGCACCAGCACAACGTCCAGCAGCGCCTTGGGATAGGTCAGCCGCGACAGCCGTTCGACCAGAACGGTGGCAACATGACGTTCGCGATACAGTGGCACGAGGACCGAGACGCGCGGCAAGGTCCGGTCCGGCGGGGGGATCGGCGGTTGCGGTTGGTGCGGGCGGGTGACAAATGCCAGCACGGCGGCGGTTTTGTGAAGTGCAGCCACCAGCAGGGTGAAGCTGGCCCACAGCACGAGCAGGGTAAAGGCCTGCACCGGAAAGACGATCATCAACGCTGCGCAGAGCGCCAGCGCCAGCAGCGTCAGCACGATGCGCCTTTTGCCTGCATGCCCCCAACTGCGACAGCTTTCCGCCATAGGCACACGGGCGGCAGCGGCGGCGGTCAGGGCCGGGCGGGCAAGGTCGGCAACGCAGCCCTGCAAGGCAACCTCGGTTCCCAGCACAATGGGAGCGTCGGCCCATGGCGCGGGCAGGTCAGCGCGGATCTGCGCCAAGCGATCCGGGCGCGCTACTGCCAGCAAACACCGACCCGTGGTATCGCGCACCGGCAGGATGGCGTGTTTCAGACAGGTTTGCGTGCCAATATGCGCCAGCGCATCCGCATCCGCACGGTGCAACGCGGGATCATAAAGCGGCACGCCCAGCCAGTCGGCTTGCGCTGCCAGCAGCGTGTCAGGGTCAATGGCACCTTCGGTCAGCAGCACCTCGGGCAGGGTGGCATCCTGTTGGCGCTGCGCACCCTGTGCGGTCAGCAGCACGACCGATGACACAAGCCCGCGCAGCCGCAGATGCTCGGCCAGGCTGCGCGCCCCGACGGGCACCGCTGGTTCCTGATCAAAGACTTTCTGATCGAGCTCTGTCACCCGCTCTCTCCTTGCCCTGCCGACAGGGCTAGAGAGAGAGCGTTAAACTTCGGTTAATTCGGGTGTATTTCAAACCGGATCGCGCCGGTTGAAAGCTTCAGACCGGCTTGCGCGCCTGCATCGACGCGGCAAACCGTTCAAACAGGTAAAAGCTGTCCTGCGGGCCGGGGCTGGCCTCGGGATGGTATTGCACCGAGAATACCGGGCGATCGGCCAGACGCAGCCCGCAATTGCTGCCGTCGAACAGCGACACATGGGTTTCGCGCACGCCCTCGGGCAGGGTCTGGCTGTCCACCGCGAAACCGTGGTTCATGCTGGTGATTTCCACCTTGCCGGTTTCCATGTCCTTGACGGGATGGTTGGCACCGTGGTGGCCGTGATTCATCTTGATCGTGCGCGCCCCCAGCGCCAGCGCCAGCATCTGGTGGCCAAGGCAGATGCCGAAAACCGGCAGATCGGTGCGGTCAAGCACGTCGCGGATCATCGGCACAGCATAGGCCCCGGTGGCCGCCGGATCGCCGGGGCCGTTGGACAGGAACACGCCATCGGGCGCATGGGCCAGCACCTCGTCAGCGGTGGCACTTGCCGGCAGCACGGTCACATCGCAGCCCGCACTGGCCAGACAGCGCAGGATGTTGCGCTTGGCCCCGTAATCCACGGCGACAACCTTGTATTTCGCCTCGGTCTGCGGCGCATAGCCTTGGGGCCAGGCCCACCGCATCTCGTTCCAGCGATAGGATTGCGCGCAGGTGACATCCTTTGCCAGATCCAGCCCTTCGAGCCCGGGAAAGGCGCGGGCGCGGGCGACCAGCTTTTCGACGTCGAAATTACCGTCGGGGTTGTGTTCCAGCGCGACATGCGGCGCGCCCTGCTGCCGGATCGCGCGGGTCAGGCGGCGGGTGTCGACGCCACCGATGGCGATGCGCCCGCGCCGGGCCAGCCAGTCGCCCAGCGGTTCCGCCGCGCGCCAGTTGCTGGGGTGGGTCGGATCCCATTTCACCACCATGCCGGCGGCCACCGGATCGGCGGTTTCATCGTCATCGGGGTTCACGCCCACATTGCCGATATGCGGAAAGGTGAAGGTCACGATCTGCCCGGCATAGGACGGGTCGGTCATGATTTCCTGATAGCCGGTCATCGCGGTGTTGAAACACAGTTCGGCCTGCGTCTGCCCAGTCGCGCCAAATCCGCGCCCGTAGAACAGCGTGCCATCCGCCAGGGCAAGGCAGGCAGTGGGGCGGGGTGACGTGGTCATTGGGAATCCTCCGGGCGGCCAAATTGAGTGGGTGGTAGGCCCATGGCCCATTGGGGTCAAGGGCCAAGCGCGGTTGTCAGCGGGTGCGTTTACCCCTATCTGGCATGCCTGAGGTCAAACCCAAGGGACGCGACGCAAAATGGATATGAAAGACCGGATCAGCACGGCGCTGAAACAGGCGATGCGGGACAAGGCGGCGGATCGCCTGTCGACCCTGCGACTGATCAATGCCGCCATCAAGGATCGCGAGATCGCCGCGCGCGGCGACGGCGAAGAGGGCGGCGTGGGCGATGCCGAGGTGCTGGCGATCCTTGGCAAGATGGCCAAGCAGCGTCAGGAAAGCGTGCGGGCCTACGAAGAAGGCGGGCGGCTGGATCTGGCCGAAAGCGAGCGCGCCGAGATCGCCGTGATCGAGGAATTCCTGCCCCGGCAGTTGACCGATGCCGAAGTGGCAAAAGCCATCGATACGGCCATCGCGGATCTGGGCGCCGAGTCGATCCGCGACATGGGCAAGGTGATGGGCGCGCTGAAGGCCAAGTATACCGGCCAGATGGATTTCGGCCGCGTCGGCCCGATGGTCAAGGACCGGCTGAGCACGTGACCTTGCATTCAGCCGGGCGGATCATCCGCGGCTTCAGTTGATCTGCGCGCGCAGATCTTGCAGGTGGGCGGGCAGGTCGCGGGCGCTGATCGTGGCCTCGCGCACCAGCTGGTCGAAATGCAGCACAAAGGCCTGCACCCGGGTTGAATCGCGAAAGGCCAGATAGTTGCGCCCGACATAAAGCACCGCCAGAAGCGGGCCAAAAACGGTGATCGGCGCCGAGTACAGCCGCCGCGCATCGAACAGGTACAGGCGCAGCCGCGGATAGAACTGATCGTACAAAGCCAAGATGCGGTCGATCTGATCGCGGCGGGCTTGGGCGCCCAGACCGCGGTAATACCCCTCGGCGCGGGCGAAGCTGTCGATCTCGAACAGGGGCAGGGCGATCTCATAGTCGGAATGCGCCCCGCGCATCCAGGTCAACCGGTCCTCGGAGGCACCGATGGCCTGTTCCGTGGTGCGGCCCAGATGGGGGCTGTATTCCCATTCCAGCACGGCGCGGGTTTTCAGCATGTCGGGCAATCCCGCGGGCACGTGCCGGATCTTGTAGCCCGCAGCCTCGCGGTGCCATGCAAATATCTGCTCGTCCACCAAAGCGCGCGGCGCCTCGGTCAGGGTCAGCGAATTGGCGAGCAGGTCCGCGGCACTTTCGGGGCGGTCCGACAGCGACAGCAGCCAATCGGCCGAGACCCCCAGCGCGCTGGCGCATTCCCCCACCACCTGCGCATTGGGCAGCCGCGCGCCTGTGCCCTTGAGCAGTTGCGACACTGTCGAGCGATCGACCCCGATGGCGCGGGCCAGTGCGCTTTGGGTCATGTCGATGCGTGCCATGCCCTGGGTCAGGCGGCTGCGGAACTGCGTGGCGCGCAGGCGCTTGTCGATTTTCTCGGTCATATGGTGATAGTTATCACCAATAGACGGATTTGTTAATCATTTTCGGACTGCCAGATACCCGGCGCACCGCGTAACCCTTTGTAAAGGCAAAAACCGGAAGGGATTACATGAACGACGCGACGCGCGTTGAACGGGTCGGGCTGCGCCATGCAGACCGGGTGGAATGGCCCACGCTGGCGCTGCTGGTGCTGTGCTACGGGGCTTGGGCGGCTGGCACCACATGGGTGGCGGGCTGGTGGCTGCCCGGCGGGATTGTTTTGGTCACGCTGGCGGCGGCGCTGCATTCATCGCTGTGCCACGAGGCGCTGCATGGTCATCCGTTCCGGGCGGCGTGGCTGAATACGGCGGCGGTGTTTCCCGCGCTGTCGCTGCTGATCCCTTACGGGCGGTTCCGCGACACGCATCTGGCGCATCACCATGACGAGATCCTGACCGACCCCTATGATGATCCCGAAACCAACTTTCTCGATCCGGTGGTCTGGGCCCGGCTGCGCGGATGGCAGCGGGGGCTTTTGCGCGCCAACAACACCTTACTGGGGCGGATGGTGCTGGGGCCCGCCATCGGGCAGGTGATGTTCATGGCGGGCGACTGGCGGCTGATCCGCGCGGGGGCGCCGGGGGTTCTGGCGGCCTGGCTGTGGCATATTCCGGCGGTGGCGCTGGTGCTGGGCTGGGTTCTGAGTGTGGGGCAAATGCCGGTCTGGGCGTTTCTGCTGGCCAGCTATGCGGCGCTGTCACTGCTGAAGATCCGCACTTTTCTGGAACATCGCGCCCATGACCGTGCCCGCGCCCGCACCGTCATCATCGAGGATCGCGGCCCGCTGGCGTGGCTGTTTCTGAACAACAACCTGCACGTGGTGCATCACATGCATCCGCGCGTGCCTTGGTACAAGCTGCCTGCGCTGTATCGTCGACACCGGGCGCATTATCTGCGGCGCAATCAGGCTTATCTGTATCGCTCTTACGCGCAGGTCATCGCGGCCTACCTGTTTCGCGCCAAGGATCCGGTGCCACACCCCCTCTGGCGCAGGGGGTAGATCCGGGGCACAAGGGCGCGCATGGAACCCTGGGTCTGGATCACATTCTGCGCCGCAGCTTTTCAGACGGTGCGCTTCATGCTGCAAAAGCAACTGTCGGCTGTCGCGCTGACGGCGGCGGGGGCGACGTTTGCGCGCTTCATCTATTCCGCGCCGCTGGTTCTGTTGCTGCTGCCGCTCTACCTCTGGGCCAGCGCACAGGCGATGCCCGCGCTGTCGGTGGCGTTCTGGGTATATGCGATGATCGGCGGGCTGGCGCAGATCCTGGCGACGGTCTGTGTCGTGGCCCTGTTCAAGCGGCGCAATTTCGCGGTCGGCATCACCTTCAAGAAAACCGAAGTGGTGCAGACCGCCGCCGTGGGCCTGATCGTGCTGGGCGAGGGGGTGAGTTTCGGCGCGCTGATGGCGATCCTGCTGGGATTGGCCGGTGTCCTGGTGCTGTCGGACATGCCCGAGATCGACGGCAACTGGCGTAAGCGGGTGATGAACCGCGCCGCCGGGCTGGGCCTGCTGTCGGGTGTGCTGTTCGCGGTGTCGGGGGTGACCTATCGCGGCGCATCGCTGGAACTGGCCAGCGACGACCCGGGCCTGCGCGCGCTGGTGACTCTGGCAGTGGTCGCCACCGCGCAGATGCTGGCGCTGGGGGTCTGGCTGCTGTGGCGCGAGCCGGGGCAGGTGGGCCGGGTGCTGGCGGCGCACAGGGTGGCCAAGTGGATCGGGCTGTCGTCGATGGCGGGCAGCCTGTGCTGGTTTACCGCCTTCACCTTGCAAAATGCGGCCTATGTGAACGCGGTAGGGCAGGTCGAGCTGGTGTTTTCGCTGATCGTGTCAACGCTGGTCTTTGGCGAGCGGCTGACCGTGAAAGAGGCCGCCGGCATCGCGCTGGTCACCGGAAGCGTTCTGGCCCTGATCCTGCTGGTCTGAGCTATTTGTAGTCGTGCTTGCGCCCGGTCAGGGGGCCGACGCCGCCCAGCCGCAAAAACAGGCTTTCCTCTTCGTTGTTGCGAAAGAACGGCACGCTGACCGGTGGTTCGGGATCATGGGCGCGGGCCGCAACCTCGGCCAGCACCACCTCGGTGATGAAGGGCAGGTCGAACTGGCGCACGCGCGGCAGCGGTATCCATTGCAGATGCGAAAGCTCGTCGCAGGCGGCGGAAAAATCATCCAGATCGCTGGCCACCTCATCGGCGTCGATCAGGAAGAACCGCGCGTCGAACCGGCGCGGACGGCCCGGCGGCGTGACCGCACGGAACACGAATTGCAGCGGATGCGCGGCTGGCAGATGGCCGGTGTCGGCGAAAGTAGTCCAATCGGGGGGCACATCGCCCGTCCATGCGCCGGGCTGTCCCAGCACCAGTCCGGTTTCCTCCCACAGCTCGCGGATGGCGGCGGCGGACAGGGCACCGATCATGTCTGCATCCGCATCCTCGGCCAGGCGCGCGCGGCACACCTCGGGCACCTGCGTGGCCAGCGGGATCTGCGCATCGCCGGCATCCACGGCACCACCGGGAAACACGAACTTGTTGGGCATGAAGGCCGCTTTTTCCCCCCGTTGCCCCATCAGCACGTGCGGATCGTCAAAGCGATTGCGCAGCACGATCACCGTCGAGGCATGTCGGATAGCGGATTTGTCGATGGTCATAGGCGTCCCCAGTGGCGGGGCGGTTCAGCCGGGTTCGGCGAACCCATGCAAGTGCCGGGCCCATTGAAACCCGATCATCGCCCCTTTCAGTCTGGGCAGAAGGTAGAGGGACAGACCGACGCAGCCAATAGCGAATATGGTAAAAAGCACCAAAGGTTCGGGACGGAACTGCACGAAGACGATATGCAAAAGCGGGGCCATCAGGTGGCCGACGATCAGAATGGTCAGATAGGCGGGGCCGTCATCGGCGCGGTGATGGTGCAGTTCCTGCCGGCACACGGAACATTCGCGGCGCACGCTGAGATACCCCTTGAGCAGGGGACCATTGCCGCAGTTGGGGCATTTCATGCGCCAGCCCTTGCGGATCGCAGTCCACGTCTCTCTCTGGTCCGGTTGATCGGTCATGCTGTATCTCCTGCGAGCAGACAAGCCTGCACCATGGCGCAAGGGCTCGGCAGGTGAAAGGGGGGGCGATGGTCTTGCGTCGCGATGTCGCGTGAAATCCTGCGTCATGCGTCGCACTGCCGGTTTTTGCGACGGAAGCCGCGTCTTCTCGCGTTTGACCCCTCAGAACCGGGCAGAACAGCCCGGTCGAGGCAAAAACGGAGAACCCAGATGAAACCTGCATTCCTTATCCCCGCGCTAGGTGCGCTGATTGTCGCCGGATCGGTGGCCGCTGCCGGTCCGATGGGTGGCATGGGCCGCGCCGAGGGGCCGCGCATCGACTTTGACGCGATGGATACCGATGGCGACGGCAAGCTGACCCGCACCGAGATCGAGGCACGCGCCAGGGAGCGTTTTGACGCTGCCGACACCGATGGCGACGGCGCGCTGAGCGTCGAAGAGATGGTCGCCGCGGCGCAGGTCCGGGCCGCCGAGCGCGCGACCGAGCGTCATGCCCGCATGCTGGAATGGCGTGACCGCGATGGCGATGGCAAGCTGAGCTTTGACGAGATGGGCGGCAATCGCATGGCCCGCAGGATGGAGCGCGCCGATACAGACGGTGACGGTGCTGTCAGCGAGGATGAGATGGCGCAGATGCGCGAAAAGATGGGCAAACGCGGCGGGCGCGACGGCATGCGCGGCCATCGCCATGGAAATCACAACGGTCGCGACTGACGCGACAGGGGCCGTGCCCGACGCGGTGCGGCCCCGATTGTGCTTTGAACCACGGCAGGCTAGGCCCGACAGGTGATGATCATGCCGCTTGACGCCCTTGATAACGTGCCCGACGAGGCGTTGCTGGTGCTGTTCGCCAATGGCGATACGGCAGCGGCGCGGGTGCTGACGCTGCGGCTGACACCCCGGGTCATGGCGCATGCGTATCGTCTGTTGGGCGAGAGGGCCGAGGCCGAGGATGTCGCGCAGGAGGCGATGATGCGCCTGTGGCGCATCGCCCCCGACTGGCGGCAGGGCGAGGCGCAGGTGACCACCTGGCTGTATCGCGTGGTGGCGAACCTGTGCACCGATCGCCTGCGACGGCGGCGCGGGGTGGATATCGACAGCGTGCCGGAACCCGTCGATCCGGCGGCGGGTGCGGAACAGGGACTGCTGGAGCAGGCCCGCGCCGACGCGTTGCAGACCGCGCTGGCGCAGTTGCCCGACCGGCAGCGACAGGCGGTGGTGCTGCGCCATATAGACGGGTTGGGGAATCCGCAGATCGCCGAGATCATGGAGATCGGCGTCGAGGCGGTGGAATCCCTGACCGCACGGGGAAAGCGGGCGCTGAGCGCGGCATTGGCCGGGCGCAAAGAGGATTTGGGGTATGGCGATGACTGACAAGGACAGGATGGATCGTGATCTGGCGGGGCTCTTTGATGCAGCACGGCGGGCCGCGCCCGAGCCGTCGCCCGATCTGCTGGCTCGGGTGCTGGCGGATGCACAGGCGGTGCAGGCCGAACAGGCCGCGCCCACGCCCGCCCGGTCGCCCAGCCGGGTGACGCGCTGGCGTCAATTCGTCGACACTCTGGGCGGCTGGCCCGCGATGGCCGGGCTGGTCAGCGCCGGGGTGGCGGGGCTGTGGCTGGGCATCAACCCGCCCGAGGTTCTGTCGGCGCTGCCGCTGGCCGGGTTCGGCACCTCGGATGGCGCGCTGATTGGCATGATGCCGGGCGTCGAACTGGACCTGCTGGCGTATGAGGAAGGATAAGCCATGGCCGATACCGAAACACCCAAGGCGCCGCGCATGAAGCTGTGGCTGCGCGGGCTGCTGTTTGCCTCGCTGGCGCTGAATCTGGCGGTGGTCGGGGTGGTCGCCGGTGCGATCTGGCGTCACGATGGCGATGACGAAAGGCGGCGCGGCCCGCGTGCCGATCACGTCAGCCTCGCCTATATCCGCGCCCTCAGCGATGAGGACAAGCGCGCGATCCGCACGGCGATGCGCGCCGAGATGCCCGACCGGGATGTCTTGCGCGCGCAGCTTCGCGACAGTTTCAACCCGGTTCTTGACGCGCTGCGCCGCGAAACCATCGACCGCGACGGGCTGGCCGGGTTGCTGGAGGCGCAGTTCGAGCAGGGCGCAGAGGCGCGGATGCGGGCGCGCGGCCTGATGCTGGACCGGCTGGCGGGCATGAGCCTGGAAGACCGCCGCGCCTTTGCCGACCGGCTGGAGCAGGAGTTGGACAGCATGGACCGGCGCGGCAAGACACGCGACGGCAAGACCGGGGGCAACGACCGATAGGCCCGCGCACTGGTCAGGCTGCCGTGATCAGGCCGCCGTCTGCCTTGCCAGCGTCACCGTGTTGCGCCCGCCGGTCTTGGCGCTGTAGAGCGCGCGGTCGGCCTGCGCCAGCAGCGCCTCGGGCGCGCGTGTGGCATCCCTGACCCTGTCCATCGCAAGACCGACGCTGATCGTCTGACGCAGGGGGGTGGGGCAGCCCGGCACCATGATCGGCGCATCCCCCACGGCCCGGCACAGCGCGCTTGCGGCGGCCTTGGCCTGGGTGCAGGTGCCGCGCGGGGCGGCGATCAGGAATTCTTCGCCGCCGATGCGGGCCAGCAGATCGCCGGGGCGCAGCGCCACGCGCAGACGCGCGGCCACCTGCTGCAAAACTGCATCGCCCACTGCATGGCCGTGGCTGTCATTCACCACCTTGAAGTGATCCAGATCGGCGATCATCACCGCCAGACCCTGCCTGCGCGCGCGTGCCTCTTGTGCCATGCGGGCCAGTTGCGGCAGGGCGTAGCGGCGATTGTAAAGCCCGGTCAGCGGATCGGTGACGGCGGCGCGCAGGCCGTCGTGCACCGTGTCGCGGAGCCGATCCGCGCGGTGCTTGGCCGCGATCAGCCGGTTGAGCCTCAGGTCGAGTTCGGTCGCGGGCAGGGCCGCGATGGCGACGTCATGGGCCCCGCGTTCCAGCGCGTCAGCCATCAGCGGGTCATCCCTGTCGGGCACCAGCGCCATGATTGCCATCGCGCGGGTTTCGGGCTGCGCGCGCAGCCCGGAAATCAGGTGCAGTGCGGGATCGTCGGGCCGCCCTGTCAGCAGGACCAGACCCAGATCAGGCGCGCCGCCATCGGGCAGCGCGCGCATCAGGTGCGGCCCGTCGAGCACGGCCACGCTGTGCCCCATCCGGGCGTTGAGCGATGCGCGCAGCCCCGCCGCCGCCGCGCCATCCGCCCCCATCACCGCGATGCGGGCGGCATACTGGAACATCTGCGCAGGTTCGGCCAGACCCAGGGCGCGGGTCGATCCCTCGCGCAGGCGCAATTCCTCAAGACCTTCACTGGCGCGGAGCAGGCAGCGGATGCGCGCCAGCAGCAGGCTGTCGTTGACCGGGCGTTCCAGCACCGCATCGGCCCCGGCCTGCAAGGCATCGATGCGCAGCGTGGTGGCATGCGCGGGTGTGATCATCACGATCGGCAGTTCCCCCGCAGTATGTCGTGCCCTGATGGAACCGCACAGCGCCAGCCCCGACATGTCGCGCAGTTCCGGCGCAATCACCGCCAGCGCCGCGCCGCCATCGGCCAGTTGCGCCAGCGCCTCGGCCCCGGTTCCGGCCAGTACGGTGTCGTAGAACGCCGAGGCCAGCCGCGCCCGCATCACGATGCGGTTTATGGGAAGCGGATCAACGACCAGAATTCGGGCGGGCATGCGGGCAACCTGTCTCTTGCAATTTCCATGCCGTCAGTTTTTATGGCGAGAGGTTAAGAAAACCTTTCCGGGAAAGTTCGAATTTGTCCTACACGCAGGAATCCGCCGAAACGCTGGCCCTGACGGCCCTTGGCTGGCTGGCAGGAAACGAGGACCTGCTGCCGGTCTTCATGGGGGCCAGCGGGCTGTCCGAGGATGATCTGCGCGCGCGCGCCGCCGATCCCGAATTTCTGGGCGCGGTGCTGGATTTCCTGATGATGGACGATGCGTGGGTGATGCAGTTCTGTGACGAAACCGCGACGGCTTATGCTGCGCCGGGGCAGGCGCGCGCGGCCCTGCCGGGCGGCGAGCAGGTCCACTGGACCTGACGGTCAGAGTATCAAAGCGTTTTCAATGGCGTCCCTGCGTCGCCGCGCAGTTTGGTCAGCAGGCGTTTCAACTCGTCTTCTTCGCCCGGGTCCAGTTGCGCGGCCATGATGGCGGCATTTTCGCGCGCAAAGGGCGTGGCGGTCTGGATCGCGCGGCTGCCCCTGGCGGTCAGCGCAACGCGGCGCGTGCGCCTGTCGTCGGTACCGGACGAGCGCGCCAGCAGCCCGTCGTCCTCCATCGCGCGCAGGGCACGGCTGGTGGCGGTGCGGTCGATGCCGACGAAGTCGGCGATGTCGGAGGGCTGGCTCAGCCCCTCGTTCCCGACGGCCAGCAGGATGCACCAAGTCGTGCGTGTCAGGCCCAGCGTGCGCAGCTGCTCATCCAGCCGCCGTTCCTGCAGCCGCGCGGCGACGGACAGGTGATAGCCAAGCGATTTGTGCAGGCGATAGGGCATGGTGTCGGTCATGCGCTCAAATGCGAGGCAACGGGGTGGAAAGTCAAGCAAGGGGGCTTGCGATGGCGGCGGGCACGGGCCACGGTCGCGGCGGATTGCGCAGGGGGCAGGCATGGATATTCGCGGCATCATCTTTGACAAGGACGGCACCCTGTTCGATTTCGGGGCAACCTGGAATGGCTGGGCCGCCGGCGTCATCGCCGAGCTGTCGGGCGGTGACCCGGATCTGGCACAGGCGTTGGCTGATGCCGCGCGTTTCGATCTTGCAGGCGGTGTGTTTCAGCCCGACAGCCCGGTGATCGCCGGCACCGCGCGCGAGGCGGCGGAGTGTCTGGCCAGTGCGCTGCCCGGGCGCGATGTGGATCAGATCGAGGCGCTGCTGAACGCCAAGGCGGCGCTGGCCCCGCTGGCCCCGGCGGTGCCGCTGGACCCGTTCCTGACCGCGCTGGTGGCGCGGGGGCTGCGGCTGGGGGTGATGACCAATGACAGCGAATATGCCGCCCATGCCCATCTGCGCGCGGTGGGGGTTACCGCGCATTTCGATTTCATCGCCGGATTTGACAGCGGCCATGGCGCGAAACCCGCACCGGACCCTCTGCTGGCCTTTGCAACCGCGATGGCGCTGGCCCCGGAGACGGTGGTGATGGTGGGCGACAGCACCCATGACCTGGTCGCCGGGCGCGCGGCGGGCATGCACACGCTGGGCGTTCTGACCGGCATGGCGGGCGTGGACGAGCTTGCGCCCTTTGCCGACGCGGTGCTGCCGGACATTGGCCATATCCCCGGCTGGCTGGACGCCTGAGGCGGCGCATCCCTGTCTGAATCCGACGCAATCCGTCGCGATCCGGCAGGATCGGCGCGGGACTGCGTGGTCTGCTGATCCCCAGATCAGGGACAGGAGCGCAAGCCATGGCGGACGGTGCAGACCCCACACGCAGAAAACGCGGAGGCGGACGGGCGGGCAACGCGGCGCGGCGCGGAACGGCGGTGATCGAGCAGTCGCCCTGGCGCTTGCCGGTCAACATCGACCGCCCCACCGAACCCCTGACCGGGGAGGGGATCGAGGCGATCCACAACGCGGCCATGGTCATCCTCGAAGAGATCGGGATCGAGTTCCTGAACGCCGAGGCACTGGAGATCATGCGCGAGGCGGACTGCACCATCGACGGCGAGAACGTGCGCATGGGGCGCGATTTCGTGATGGAGATGATCGGCCGCGCGCCGTCGCAATTCACCATCACCCCGCGTAATCCCGACCGGCAGATCACGCTGGGCGGCAATCATATCCTGTTCGGCAACGTGTCCTCGCCGCCGAATTACTGGGATATGGAACTGGGCCGCAAGCTGCCCGGCACGCGCGAAATGTGCCGCAACCTGCTCAAGCTGACGCAGTATTTCAACTGCATCCATTTTGCCGGCGGCTATCCGGTGGAACCTGTGGATATCCATGCCAGCGTGCGCCACCTGGATGTTCTGTATGACAAGCTGACGCTGACCGACAAGGTGATGCACGCCTACTCCCTCGGGCCCGCGAGGGTCGAGGATGTGATGGAGATGGTGCGCATCGCCGGTGGCCTGAGCCATGACGAGTTCGATGCCACGCCGCACATGTACACCAACATCAACTCGACCTCGCCGCTGAAACATGACGAGCCGATGCTGGATGGCTGGATGCGGCTGGCGCGGCGCGGACAGGGGCTGGTGGTGACGCCCTTCACGCTGGCGGGCGCGATGGCCCCGGTGACCATGGCCGGTGCCGTTGCGCAATCGCTGGCCGAGGCGCTGTGCGCGATCGCGCTGGCGCAATACATCAAGCCGGGTGTGCCCTGCGTGATCGGCACTTTCACCAGCAACGTCGACATGAAATCTGGCGCGCCCGCGTTCGGCACGCCGGAATACATGCGCGCCACCCAGATGACCGGACAGATGGCGCGGTTCTATGGCCTGCCGCTGCGGTCATCGGGCGTTTGCGCGGCGAATGTGCCCGACGGTCAGGCGATGTGGGAGACCTCCAACAGCCTGTGGGCAGCAGTGCAGTCGGGCAGCAACATGGTCTATCACGCCGCCGGATGGCTGGAGGGCGGGCTGATCGCCAGCCCCGAGAAATTCGTGATGGACTGCGAGGTGATCCAGCAGATCCAGCGATATCTTGAGCCGGTGATCTGCGACACCTCGCCCGATGCGCTGGCGCTGGACGCGATCCGCGAAGTCGGCCCGGGCGGTCATTTCTTTGGCACGCAACACACGCAGGATCGGTATACATCGGCCTTTTACCAGCCATTCCTGTCGGATTGGCGCAATTTCGAAGGCTGGGAAGCGGCCGGCGCCATCTGGACGCCCGAGCGTGCGCATCGCGTCTACAAGGACATCATCGCCCATTTCGAGGCCCCTCCGATGGACGAGGCCGTTCGCGAGGAATTGTCGGATTTCGTGGCGCGCCGAAAGTTCGAAGGCGGGGCGCCGACGGATTTCTGAGACCCGGAGATATGCTTTAAATTGAAAGTATTGATACATTCTTAACAATACCTGCAGTAGCCTTTCGCAAGTAACCAGTGAAAGGAGCGGGCATGCACGGGCTGATGAACCGGGCCATCGAATGCTTCATGCGCGACACCTATGGCAATGCCCGCTGGGCCGAGGTGGTTCTTGCCGCGCGACTGGATTTCGATGGGTTCGAGGCGATGTTGCGTTATGACCCGGCGCTGACCTGCCGGGTACTGGACGCGATCACCGATACTCTGGGCAAGCCGCGCGATGATCTGCTGGAAGATATCGGGACCTATCTCGTGTCGCATACCAAGACGGAACCGCTGCGCCGTCTTTTGCGATTTGGCGGGGTCACGTTCGTGGAGTTCCTGCATTCGCTGGATGAACTCCCCGAGCGTGCCCGGCTGGCGGTGGACGATCTCGACCTGCCGCCGCTGGAATTGCGTGACCACACCGCCAACCGGTTCAGTCTGACAGTGCGGGCAGAGACACATGGTTTTGGCCATGTGATGATCGGTGTTCTGCGCGCCATGGCCGATGACTACGGCGCGCTTGTGATGCTGGAACATCGGGGCGGGCAGGCGGGTGTCGAGGTGATCTCGATCGCGCTTGTCGAAACCGAGTTTGCAGAGGGGCGCAGCTTTCACCTTGGGGCAAGGGCGGGCTGACGTGGGAACGCAGGGGCTGGTTCAGGTTCTGGATGCGTTGTGCCCGATGCATGTGATGCTGTCTGGCACCGGCCATGTGACACATGCGGGCGCGACGCTGCGCAAGCTGCGCCCGGCCGAGCGGCTGAACGGTGCGCGGTTTCTCGAACTGTTCGAGGTGCAGCGCCCGCGCGGGGTGTCGGCCATGGCCGATTTGCGCCGCGCGGCAGGCGTGAAGCTGCATCTGCAGTTCCGAGACCCGCCCATGACCGGGTTCAAGGGCGTGCTGGTGCCCTGGCAGGATGGCGCGGTGATCAACCTGTCCTTCGGTATCTCGATCCTTGACGCGGTGCGGGACTACGCCCTGACCAGCGCCGATTTCGCGGCCACTGACATGACGGTGGAAATGCTCTACCTGGTCGAGGCGAAGTCTGCCGCGATGGCGGCCAGCCGCAAGCTCAACCAGCGGCTCCAGGTCGCCAAGATCGCAGCCGAGGAGCAGGCCTTTACCGACACGCTGACCGGGTTGAAGAATCGTCGCGCGCTGGATCACGTGCTGGACCGGCTGGGCGCCAGCGGCGCGACCTTTGCCCTGATGCATGTGGACCTGGATCATTTCAAGGCCGTCAACGATACGCTTGGCCATCCGGCGGGTGATCATGTGCTGCAAGAGGTGGCGCGCATTCTGGTGGGCGAAACCCGCGACGAGGATACGGTAGCGCGGGTTGGCGGCGACGAGTTCGTGCTTGTGCTGCAAGGATTGACCGACACCGGCAAGCTGGACGCAATCGCGCGCCGCATCATCACCCGCCTGGAGCAGCCGGTACCGTTCGAGGGCGAACTGGCCCGCATCTCGGGCAGCATTGGCACCAGCCTGTCCAGCCTGTATGACCGGCCAGACCCCGACCGGATGATGGCCGACGCCGACCTGGCGCTCTACACGTCGAAGCGGCAAGGGCCCGCACAGCACACGTTCTATGATCCCGGCCCCGATCCGAAGATGCTCACCGTGCCCGGACCCTGAAGTTGCGCAGTCGTTCGGCTGCCCTTTGCGATGCCGGGGACAATGTCGACAAACCGAGTGTTCAATTACGAATTTTTGGGGAAATGGCAGCCCGTAGGGGAATCGAACCCCTCTTTCCAGGTTGAAAACCTGGCGTCCTAACCGATAGACGAACGGGCCACTCTTGTGGTGTGGGCGGTGTGTAGAAAAAGCCGCCGCTGCGCGCAAGGGAAAAAACGGGGGTTGGGCAAAAAAGGTTGCGCCTGAACGGGAGGGATCAGCCGCGCACGGGCGCGGCGTCTTCGAGGCGCAGTTGCGCGCTGCGGCGGCCGCCCCATTCGTTGATCTCGATACGGCCCGCGAGGTGAAAGCGCGCGCCAGCATGACCTTCCAGAACAGGGCCAAGTGGGCCGTCGAAGGCCCCGAAGCAGATCGCGTCCAGCACCGGGCCGCTGCTATCGCCGAAACTGAGTTTCAGGTGCCCTGATCCCACCCGTTTCACGAAGCGCACAGCCATGTCGGGGAAGGCGTGGCGCGGGGCAGGGGCCCCGGCGCCGAAGGGGCCTGCGGCCTCTAGCTGGTCGATCAACTCTGGGGTGGCAGCACCCGGCATCAGCAGCCCGTCAAGGCGCAGATCGCCGGGGCCCGTCAGCCCTGCACCCTGCCTGCCCAGCAGTTCCGACAGGCGGTCCATGGCCGGTTCCAGCAGGTCGCGCGTGACGGTCAGCCCGGCGGCCATCTTGTGCCCGCCGCCCTTGAGCAGCAGCCCCTCGGCCGCAAGCCGCTGGATCGACGCGCCCAGATCGACTCCCGAGACCGACCGGCCCGACCCCTTGCCGATAGCGCCGTCAAAGCCGATCACGATGGCGGGGCGGTTGGTGGCCTCTTTCAACCGGCTGGCGACGATGCCGACCACGCCGGGGTGCCAGCCATCGGCGGCGGCCCAGACCAAAGGGGCGTCCAGCCCGCGTGCCTCGGCCTGGGCTAGTGCTGCATCGCGCACCAGTCCTTCGATCTCGCGGCGTTCGGTGTTCAGGTGATCCAGCCGCTCGGCCATCGCCATGGCCTCGACCGGGTTGTCGCAGGCCAGCAGCCGCGCGCCCAGATCGGCCGCCCCGATGCGCCCGCCGGCGTTCACCCTTGGCCCCAGCAGGAAGCCCAGGTGATAGGCGCGCGGGGCGCTGTCCATCCGCGCCACATCGGCCAACGCCACCAGCCCGGGACGCTCTCGCCGGGCCATCACGCGCAGCCCCTGGCGCACCAGCGCGCGGTTTACGCCGATCAGGGGGGCCACATCGGCCACGGTGGCCAGAGCGACCAGATCCAGCAGCCCCATCAGGTCGGGCCCCTGCCTGCCTGCGACGCGCAACTGGCGATTTGCCTCGACCAGCATGAGGAACACCACCGAGGCGGCACACAGATGCGCCAGATCGCCGGTTTCATCCTGCCGGTTGGGGTTCACCACCGCCACGCAGTCGGGCAGGGTCTCGCCGCCCAGGTGGTGATCGAGGATGACAACATCGGCCCCGCGCGCGGCGGCGATGGCATCGTGGCTCAACGTGCCGCAATCGACGCAGATGATCAGGTCGTGATCTGCGGCCAGTGCGGCCATGGCGGGTTCGTTCGGGCCATAGCCTTCGTCGATGCGGTCGGGGATATAGAGCGTCGCGGACTGCCCCAGCCCGCGCAGCCACCAGATCAGCAGCGCGGCGGAACTGCCGCCATCCACGTCGTAATCGGCAAAGATCGCGATACGCTCGCGCGCGTTGACTGCGCGCAGGAACCGTTCGGCGGCGCGCTCCATATCCCGCAGGCTGCGCGGGTCGGGCAGCAGGTCGCGCAACTGCGGTTCCAGAAACTGTGCCGTCTCGTCCGGGGCGACGCCGCGCCGGGCCAGCGTCAGGCACAGCGGCAGGGGCAGGGCGGTCTGCTGGGCCATCGCCTCGGCCTGGCGTTCCACCTCGGGGCCGGGGCCGACCCAACGGCGCCCGGTCAGCGATGTCTCGACGCCCAGATAGGCCATGCCCGGATCAGGCAAGTGGGGTGCGATAGGTCATCCGCCGCACCGATCCGGTGCGCGAGCGCATCAGGACCGTGTCGGTTTCCACATATCCCGGGCTGCGCTTGATCCCGGCGACCAGCGAGCCGTCGGTGACGCCGGTTGCGGCAAAGATCACGTCGCCGGTGCAAAGGTCATCGCGGGTATAGATGCGGTCCAGATCGGTGACACCCGCCTTGGCGGCCCGGCCCTTTTCGTCGTCGTTTCGGAACAGCAACCGGCCAAGGAACTGCCCGCCCATGCATTTCAGCGCGGCGGCGGCCAGCACGCCCTCGGGGGCGCCGCCGCTGCCCATGTACATGTCGATGCCGGTCTTTTCGGCTTCGGCGCAATGCATCACCGCGGCCACGTCGCCATCGGTGATCAGGTAGACCGCCGCGCCGGTGCTGCGCACCTCGGCGATCATCTCCTGATGGCGGGGGCGTTCCAGAATGCAGACGGTGATATCGGATGGCTTGCAGCCACGCGCCTTGGCCAGCGCCTCGACCCGCTGTTTCGGCGTCATGTCCAGCGAGACGACACCCTCGGGATAGCCCGGCCCGACGGCCAGCTTGTCCATGTAGGTGTCGGGTGCGTGCAGCATGGTGCCGCGCGGGGCCATTGCGATCACGGTCAGCGCGTTGGGCATCGCCTTGGCTGTCAGGGTGGTGCCCTCCAGCGGGTCGAGCGCGATATCGACGGCGGGGCCTGTGCCGCTGCCGACCTCTTCGCCGATGAACAGCATCGGGGCCTCGTCACGCTCGCCCTCGCCGATGACCACGACGCCCTTGATGTCCAGTAGGTTCAACTGATCGCGCATGGCGTTGACGGCGGCCTGGTCGGCGGCCTTCTCGTCGCCCCGGCCAACCCAGTCAGCACTGGCGATGGCGGCCTGTTCGGCCACGCGGGCCAGACCCAGCGACAGCATGCGGTCGTGAAATTCGGGTGTTTCGGTCATCTGAAATCTCCTTTCGCGCGCCCGTGTCAGACGCTTTCAATACGCAGAGCCACAGGCGCTTCGGTGACGACGCCGGTGGCATCCATCGCGATCAGCGCCTGATCCAGGGCTGTGCGCGTGGTCTTGTGGGTGACGATCAGCACCGGGGCCTGATCGTCGGAATGGTCATACTGGCGCATCCGGTTGATCGAGATCCCGGCCTCGCCCAGAACGGTGGCGATCTTGGCCAGCGCGCCGGGTTTGTCATGCAGCGCCATGCGCAGATAATAGGGTGCCGGCACGGCGGCGCTGGCGCGCGGCGCGCTGGACAGCGTATCGGCG
Source organism: Lacimonas salitolerans (assembly GCF_042677865.1). Taxonomy (NCBI): domain Bacteria; kingdom Pseudomonadati; phylum Pseudomonadota; class Alphaproteobacteria; order Rhodobacterales; family Paracoccaceae; genus Lacimonas; species Lacimonas salitolerans. Next base: position 92,738 of record NZ_JBHUDD010000041.1, read on the forward strand.
GGCTGACCAAAGACTGGCAGGCGCATGCCGCGCGCGATATCGCAGACATCGCCCATCACGGCACTGGCGGTCGGGCCTTCGCCCGCCCCCGCGCCGCGCAGCACGATCTGACCCACGTCCGAGCCTTCGATCACCACCATGTTGGTGCCGCCCTCAAGCTGGCCAAGGGCCGAGGTCGCGGGCACGAGGCAGGGCGCCATGCGCTGCTCCAGCCCACGGCCGGTCATCTGCGCCACGCCCAGCAGCTTGATGCGGTACCCCATGTCGGCGGCGTGGCGGATATCCTCGATCTTGATGCAGCCGATGCCTTCGATCTCGACCCCGTCGAAATCGACCTGAGTGCCGAAGGCCAGCGCCGAGAGGATCGCCAGCTTGTGCGCGGCGTCGATGCCGCCCACGTCAAGCTCGGGGTCGGCTTCGAGATAGCCAAGCGCGTTGGCCTCGTCGAACACCCGCTCATAGCTCAGCCCGGCGTTCTCCATCCGGGTCAGGATATAGTTGCAGCTGCCGTTCATCACGCCCATGACGCGGGTGATCTCGTTCGCGGCCAGACCCTCTCCCAGCGATTTGACGATCGGGATGCCACCGGCCACCGCCGCCTCGTAGCGCAGCGAGCGGTGATTGCCCTCGGCCAGACCGGCCAGAAGCTGACCGTGGATGGCCAGCATCGCCTTGTTGGCGGTGACCACGTCCTTGCCGGCCTTCAGCGCGGCCTCGGTCGCGGCCTTGGCGGGGCCGTCGCTGCCGCCCATCAGTTCGATGAACACGTCCACATCGTCGCGGGTGGCCAGCGCGACGGGATCATCTTCCCACGCGTACTGGCTGATATTGACGCCGCGATCCTTGTCGCGGGTGCGGGCCGAGACGGCGGTGATCGTGATCTCGCGCCCGCACCGGGCCTGCAACAGTGCTGCCTGCTGGCGAACGATCTTGACCACGCCGACACCGACGGTGCCCAGACCGGCTATGCCAAGACGCAATGGGGTGCTCATCGGGGCCTCCGTCGGATTGTTCTTGTTCGGATCAGGGGCGATGTATCGGGATTGCAGGGGCCTTGCAACGCGGCAATTGCCGTTTTGCGGGCGGGCAGGCGAAAGGCGCGGTCAGCGCGCCACAGTCTGTTGCAGACGCGCGCGGCTGGCGGCATCTATCCCCGTGCGGCGCAGCCTGTCGGCGCGGCCGCGCAGGCCCGCCACGCGGGCCTCGGTCGCCGAGGTGTCGGCATCGGTGATCCGGGGCGCGTCGGCCTGTGCCACCAGCGGCTCCAGTGGTACCAGCGCGGGATAGGGCGCATTGGGGTCGATATCGTTGGTCTGGGTGTCCAGTTCGGGAAACTGGGCACAGGCGGCCAATGCGACGACCAGCGCAAGCGGCAACAAGGGATGGGGCAATCGCGCCTCCGACACTAAGGGTGCCACAGTCATGCCCTGTGACCGGCGTCATGGCAAGGCGGGGCTTTTTTCTGAACATATGTTCAGTTAATCTGCCATCATGGCACGTACCGCAGGATCGCATTCACAGACCACGGGCCCCAGGGTTCATGACGCCGCCTTGCGGCTGTTTGCGCAACATGGCTTTGCCGCCGTGTCGATGCGCCAGATCGCCGCCGAGGTGGGGGTGCAGGCCGGGGCGCTGTACAATTACACGCCCGACAAGCAAAGCCTGCTGTTCGACCTGATGCGCGGGCATATGGATGCGCTGCTGGGCGAGCGTGCGGCGCGGGGCGGGCGCGGCAGCCCGCTGGCGCGGCTGGAAGAGTTCACGCGCTTTCACATCCGCTTTCACCTGGCCCGGCCTGACGCGGTGTTCGTGTCCTACATGGAGTTGCGCAACCTGTCGCCCGAGAATTTTGCCGCGATCGAAGGGCTGCGCCGCAGCTATGAGAACGAGCTGGAAGGCATCCTGCGCGATGGCGTGGCGGCGGGTCTGTTTGCCATGCAGGATACCAAGATCGCCACGCTGGCGGTGATCGCGATGCTGACCGGGGTGACCACGTGGTATCGCCCGGCCGGACGGCTGAGCGTGGACGAGGTTGAAACGGTCTACTGGGACATGGTGCGCAAGACCGTGGCGGCGTGACGGGCACGGGTCGGGGCAATCGACCCCGCGTTCGGACCTCTCATGCCAATAGGAACGACGCGCACCCCTGGCAGGCCGGGCCGGGTCGCAGACAGGTCGGTCCGTCGGTCGATACCGCGCCCAAGAATGCCGATGGCAGATGCGCCGCGATTGACCTGCGCCCGTCGCTAGGGCAAAGCGGCCGCAGTGGCGGAGGGCTTGATGGAAAACGACGAGATACTGGCGCGTGTGCAGGTGTCGCAGGGACGGCGCCTGATGGGTGTCGCGATGCTGGTAGGGCTGGGTGCGATGCTGCTCTACCTGTCGGTTGTACAGCCGCCTGCGGGGCTTGGTTGGCGCGTGTTTCTGGTGGTGTTCGGCGTGCTGGCCGTGTTTCTGGGCGTTCGCATGCACACGGCCACGGCGCTGGATCTGGAACTGACGGCGGATGTGCTGCGCGACAGTTCCGGCACGGTTCTGGCACGGGTGGACCAGATCGAGGGCATCGACCGCGGGATATTCGCGTTCAAGCCTTCAAACGGGTTCCTGTTGCGCCTGTCCGCCAGACAGCCCAGACGCTGGGCCCCTGGACTGTGGTGGCGGATGGGCCGCCGCGTGGGCGTAGGGGGGGTGACGCCCCGGCATCAGACCAAGTTCATGGCCGAGGTGATCCAGGCCCACATCGGCGACCGGACGTGACCGAAGGCACCACGAAGCCCTGATCCAAGCCGGCGAGATCGACAATCACCGGGGCAGAATGTCCGCTGTCACCCGGCCCCGGTTCGTCCTGCGATCAGTCCTTCCAAACCAATTGAGGGGCAAAACGCGGACGTGTGAAGACGAAGTTGTAAAGCTCCTGCTCTTCGATGCCGATGTTGAAGGGCGGATAGTAGCGCGCCCATGTCTCGACCAGTATCACGCGATCATTGTTCGGCATTTTCGGAAGCTTTGCCGCAAGGTTCTTGACGTCGGTCTGGGTCAGTGGCGTCACGCCGCCCTTGGTCTTGGACCAGTCGCGCTGATAGATTTTCTTGTCTTCGTTCCAGCGCACGACCGAGACCCGCAGCTTTGATCTGGAACGTGAATTCGTCATCAGGTCGAACAGTTCCCGAGTCGTGGTCAGGTAATCATCCGTGATGTAGTTTGTTTCGCGCGACAGCAGGTCACCGACCGTGTACGAGGCCTTGATGTTCAGGCTTGATTGCCGAAAGGCGTCTGAAAACCCGTACATCGCCATCACCGACCAGAACAGTAGCGGCAGCATGATGATGCTTTCCACGGCCACCGTCCCGCGTGTGTCATCCCGAAAGCGGCGCAAGAAGGTCATGATACGGTTTACTGGCATGGGCACTACCTCGGTTCCTGAACGAATGCACTGGTTACTGTGATTGCTGCATAGCCTGCATTGTCCTTGGTCAGTTTGCGCCCGACCCCGCTGAGGGGAAAGAACGGTTGGAACTTTGCGCAGGCGCGCATGATCATGATTTCGTTGTCCATCCCGTTGGTGAACTGGCGGGGCGGCCGCACCTCTTCGGACTGGTCCGTGCAATCGGGCACGGTCGGCGGTGGGGTGAAGTTCTGCGGATCCACCCTGATCATTTCCAGCTTAAGGTTGGATTTGCACTGTGGCACCATGGCTGCCCGGTCGCAGATGATGTCCTTGATTTCATCGTGCTGCGGGGCTGTCCCCGTGCCCAGCCGGATGTCACGCACGGTCAGATCCACCGCGCGTTCCAGGGTGACGTGGCGCATTGTGACGATGCCCATTTCGACCCCTGCCAGCGTCAAGGCAATGAAGATGGGGAACATGATGACGAATTCGATCGTCGCGTTCCCGTCCTCTGCCCGGTGAAATCGGTTCAAGCGGTTCATGAGACGGCGCTTCATTGGGTCAGCCTCAACTGGTTGATCTGGCGGGCAATGGCTTCGAAGGCGTCCTTGATCTCGATGCCTTCGACCCGGAAGAAGTGGCTGGGCGAGGAAGCGCAGTTGCGCATCACGTTGGCCCCGTGGTCATCCACCTCGAACCCGATGGACCAGATGACGATCCCGGCATTCTTGGCAGCGTCGCAGATGCCTCCGGTCAGGTAGTCGCCGTGGCCTGCGCTGTATTTCTGCCAGTACCAGTTGCTGCGCTGCCACGAGCTGACATACTGGCTGAGATACCGGTTGAAATTGTTGTTGTTCCAGTGGTTGTAGTGGCTCGCATTGGCGTAATATTGTGAACTGATCCGAAAAGAGCGGTCATTCTTCCCGTCGGTCATCAGAATGATCGTTTTCAGCGTGTCAGGATCGCTGTAGGACTTCGGCCGATCCGCAAACATGGGATCTGCAGACCCTTTGGCGATCAGCCCTTGCACCAGATTGTTCGAGTCGGGATCCAGCAGCGCAACCGCCCATTTCATGCCCATGAAGATCGATGTACCCGCGCGCGGACGAAAATCATTGATCTGACGTTTCAGGGTCGTCGCGTTGCGGCTGAACGCGGTGACGGTTTCATAATCGTAGCGCGGGCAGACCGTGTCGGTCAGCGAATTGTTCCAGCCGTCCCAGTTCCACTGGTAGTGCTGCGCCTGCTCGTAGCGATGGTTCTGCCTGAGAGACGTGCTGCCAAAGAAAAAGCTGTCGGGGACTTCAACGCAATGAGAGTAGGGGTGTTTGTGATCGGTCCAGAGCAGCGAAAACAGATCCCGTCCGATGTTCACATGTTCAGAATAGGGCACCATCGTGATCGAGACGTTGTCGTTGTCGTCGCCACGCAGAACCGTGTCCACAAAGCTGCGCGCCGCAGCCTGCATGTTTTCCAGCTTGTTGTTGTTGCGCATCGAACCCGAGATATCCAGCACCATCGAGACTTCGACATTCTCGATCCGCTCTTCCGCGGTACCGAGCGCGGGGGCGGTCAGGGTCTTGATCCCGGCCAGATGCATCAGGGTGGTGTTGACCTCGACCTCGGCATCGGCCGAAACGGTACGAAAGTTGATACCCTCGGAGACGGTGACCGAACTGAGGTAATCGCCCATGTTGGATTTGTCGAAGTAATCTTGGACCACCGCTGACGGCTCCAGTTGCTGATCCAGGTCCGCAGCGGCCAGAACGGCGCGGTCCAATGTCGATTGCAACCTTGTGCGCGTCATCTCGTTGCGCATAAGGTCTACGCCAATGCCGCCCACCATCAGGATCATCATGAAGAGCATCAGGGCGAAAAAGACCATTGCACCGTCTTCGTCACGTTGAAACCGCCGAAAGAACGCCACAGTGGAGCGTCTGTAGTCAGGCCGCAATCCGATGAACTTGTCTCCGTTGGCCATCACGAACACCTCTTTCAACAACCACAGGGCCGAATCGGGCTCACGACGGAGACCTTTCGGAACAGTGTTCATCTATGGCTAGGATATGTGGCCAAAATCAGGTGTGAATTGTGGCAAAAATTGAGCATTGTTTCAAGCACATGGGCTATCCGCCGGCTTTTCTGTCAACCTGTTCCGACTGAGAAACCGGCCTGTGGCCCTTGTTCCCGGGATGCGTAAGAAATGGACGTTTCGGACTGAACCGTTAAGGTGCCGGAAAGAGGTTGGAAGGCAAGGATGGTCGGATCGGCGGGCCAATTGCCCCGACAGCGAGGGAGGAACGCATGACGAGCATGGCAGAACCGAGTTTCCGCGAAAGCGTGGACCTGATGTTCAACCGAGCGGTGGCGCTGATGGACCTGCCCCCGGGGCTGGAGGAAAAGATCAGGGTCTGCAACGCCACCTACACGGTGCGCTTTGGCGTGCGGCTGCGCGGGCAGGTGCACACGTTTACCGGCTATCGCTCGGTGCATTCCGAACACATGGAGCCGGTCAAGGGCGGCATCCGCTTTGCCGCCAACGTCCATCAGGACGAGGTCGAGGCGCTGGCGGCGCTGATGACCTATAAATGCGCGCTTGTGGAAACCCCCTTTGGCGGATCAAAGGGCGGGCTGCGGATCGATCCGCGCCAGTATGAAGAGCATGAGCTGGAACAGATCACCCGCCGATTTGCCTATGAGCTGATCAAGCGTGACCTGATCAACCCGGCCCAGAACGTTCCGGCGCCCGACATGGGCACAAGCGAGCGTGAGATGGCCTGGATCTCGGACCAGTATGCAAGGATGAACACCACCGATATCAACGCCCGTGCCTGCGTCACCGGCAAGCCGCTGAACGCAGGCGGCATCGCAGGCCGGGTCGAGGCGACGGGCAGGGGGGTGCAATTTGCGCTGCGCGAGTTCTTCCGCCACCCCGAGGACATGAAAAAGGCCGGGCTGCACGGCACGTTGGAGGGCAAGCGCGTCATCGTTCAGGGGCTGGGCAACGTCGGCTATCACGCGGCCAAGTTCCTGTCGGAGGAAGACGGCGCGCTGATCACTGCCGTGATCGAACGCGATGGCGCGGTGGTCAACCCCAAAGGGTTGCCCGTGGAAGAGGTGCACAACTGGATCGCGCGCCATGGTGGGGTGTCAGGTTTTCCCGACGCCACGCATGTGGCCGACGGCGCAAAGGTTCTGGAAGAAGAGTGCGACATCCTGATCCCGGCCGCGCTTGAGGGTGTGATCAACATCGAGAACGCCGCCCAGATCAAGGCCGCGCTGATCATCGAGGCAGCGAATGGCCCGATCACCGCCGGCGGCGATCAGATCCTGCGCGAAAAGGGCGTTGTGATCATTCCCGACCTGTACGCCAACGCGGGCGGTGTGACCGTGTCCTATTTCGAATGGGTCAAGAATCTCAGCCATATCCGCTTTGGACGGTTGCAGCGTCGTCAGGAAGAGGCACGCCATCAGCTGGTGGTGGACGAACTGGAACGGCTGGACCGCTATCTTGGCGATGCGTGGTCGATGTCGCCGGGCTTCAAGGAGAAATACCTGCGCGGCGCGGACGAGCTGGAACTGGTGCGCTCGGGGCTGGATGACACGATGCGCACAGCCTACCAGTCGATGGCCGAGGTCTGGCGCGCCCGCGACGACGTGACCGACCTGCGCACGGCCGGTTTCATCGTCGCGATCGAGCGGGTCGCGCAAAGCTATCGGGCCAAGGGCATCTGATGCGGGGGGCGGCTCTGCTGTGTCTGCTGTTGTGGTCTGCGCCGATGGCGCTGGCCGATGCCGGGGACGTGCTGCGCGGCTTTGCCGAAGATCTCTATGCCACGAGCGAAGCGACCGGTGGCTCGCCCGAGGTGTGGGACAGGCTGGAGGAGCAGGCGTTGAGTGGCCTTGCGCAGGCGCAGAGCCTGACCGCGCCCGGCGACCGTGGCCGAACGCCGCTGATGGTTGCGGCGGCCAATGGCTATGGCTTTGCGGTCCGGTGGCTGCTGGCACGGCCCGAGGTCCGCGCCACGCTGGATGCCCGCGATGACGACGGGATGAACGCCTGGGATCTGGCGCAACTGGCCCTGCGTCAGACAGCATTTGCCTGTCGCCCGAGGGTGCAGAACGCCGCCGTTGTGGTGCCTGTGATGGTCGGGCTGCCCTATTACCTTGACCGCCAGCCCTATCCGGGGATTGCCAACGCGCTGGCCGGGGCCGGTGCGGATACCGGTACGGCGGAATTGCGGGCGCATTGGCTGTCGGTCTGTCCACGCTCGGCCCCTGACCTGCGCGCGGCCATCGCCGGGGGCGCGCCGGTGCAGCCCACGCTGATGGCGGGCGCGCGCGATGTCTTGCTGGCGAAATGCTCGGAAGAGGCGCGGCTGAAGCATCGCAGCCTCCTGCGGATGTTCGGCAAGCGCACCGACGCGGCGGGCGTCATCGCGCAGTCGCGCGACATCACCCAAGCCAGGATCGCCGCCTGCGAGGCCGAGTTGGAGGGATTTCTGCCCGACTGACACGCGCCGCCCGATTGCGCCAAAAACAGTCGCAGACAGACCAGTTCCTGTCGAAAAGCGCAGCCCGGCGGCCCGACCAGCATTGCTAGTCTGGCCGGGACTTGGTTGTCTGGGACCGGTCGAGGCGGGAGTATCTCATGCGGTTTTCGGGCCTGCGCATCCTGAAGGAAGGGTTGACCGGCAATCGTGGCTGGCAGCCGCATTGGCGCGATCCGGCCCCGAAACCCGAATATGACATCGTGATCATCGGTGGCGGCGGGCATGGGCTTGCGACCGCCTATTACCTTGCCAAGGAGCATGGGCTGACCAATGTGGCCGTGCTGGAAAAAGGCTATATCGGCGGCGGCAACGTGGGGCGCAACACCACCATCGTGCGCGCCAATTACAACCTGCCGGGCAATTCCGAATTCTACAGCCATTCCCTGAAGCTGTGGGAGGGGCTGGAGCAGGATCTGAACTACAACGCGATGATGAGCCAGCGCGGCGTGCTGAACCTGTTTCATTCGGACGGGCAACGCGACTATGCCGCGCGGCGCGGCAATTCGATGGCGATCCAGGGCGACGATGCGGTGCTGCTGGACCGCGACGGCGTGCGCAGGCTGGTGCCTTACTTGGATTTCGACAATATCCGCTTTCCGGTCTACGGCGGGCTGTACCATCCGCGCGGCGGCACCGCGCGCCACGATGCGGTGGCCTGGGGATTTGCGCGGGGGGCGGATCAGCGCGGCGTCGACATCATCCAGAACTGCGAGGTCACGGGCATCGACATCGAAGCCGGTCAGGTGCGCGGCGTGCAGACCTCGCGCGGGGCGATCCGGGCGAAAAAGGTGGGCATCGTGGTGGCGGGCCGGTCCAGCCAGGTGGCGGCGATGGCGGGGATGCGCCTGCCGATCGAAAGCCACATCCTGCAGGCCTTTGTCACCGAGGGGCTGAACCCGGTGATCGACCATGTCGTGACCTTTGGCATGGGGCATTTCTATATCAGCCAGTCCGACAAGGGCGGGCTGGTGTTCGGGGGCGATCTGGATTTCTACGCTTCGTATGCCGCGCGCGGCAACCTGCCCATGGCCGAGCATGTGATGGAGGCGGCGATGACGCTGATGCCGATGATCGGCAAGGCGCGGGTGCTGCGCAGTTGGGGGGGCATCATGGACATGTCGCCCGATGGCAGCCCGGTGATCGACCGGACCGACATTGCCGGTCTCTATCTCAATTGCGGCTGGTGCTATGGCGGGTTCAAGGCGGTGCCGGGGTCGGGTAACTGCTTTGCCCATCTGCTGGCGCAGGACAGGCCCCACAAGGCGGCGGCGCGGCTGCGGCTGGACCGCTTCCGCACCGGTGCAGGGATTATGGACGAGGAGGGCACCGGTGCGCAGCATAACTTGCATTAGCGCTGCCTGGCCGAGTGCGGGAGCCCCCGGCGGGAGTTTATTCGGCAAGATGAAGCAGGGGACACGGCGATGAGGATGCCCTGTCCGATCTGCGGCAGCCGAGACATCCGCGAGTTCGACTACATGGGCCACGCACAGGCGCTGGACCGGCCCGCGCCGGATGCGGGCGACGTGGTGTGGGACGATTATCTGCACAACCGCGACAACCCGGCGGGGCCGACGCGCGACCTGTGGTTTCACGGGCAGGGCTGCGGCGCGTGGCTGGTCGTGGCGCGCGACACCGTCACGCATGAGGTGTTCGGCGCGGAACTGGCCCGCGACGTCAAAAGGGGTGCTGCATGAGGCTGGCGACAGGCGGGCAGATCGACCGGGCGCAGGCCCTGTCCTTCACCTTTGACGGGCGGCGGTATCAGGGGGTTGCGGGCGATACGCTGGCCTCGGCCCTGATGGCAAATGATGTCCGGCTGGTGGGCCGGTCGTTCAAGTATCACCGCCCGCGCGGGATCTTCAGCGCCGGATCGGAAGAGCCCAACGCCCTGGTCACGCTGGGCAGCGGGGCAGGGCAGGACCCCAACCAGCGCGCCACCATGGTGGAACTGGTGGAGGGGCTGGATGCGCGCAGCCAGAACCGCTGGCCCAGCCTGGACTATGATCTGCTGGCGCTGAATGATCTGGCGGCACCCTTTCTGGGGGCGGGGTTTTACTACAAGACCTTCATGTGGCCCGCGAAATTCTGGGAGCGGCTGTACGAGCCGCTGATCCGTCGCGCGGCGGGGCTGGGGGCGCTATCGGGCCAGCACAACCCGGATCGGTACGAGCGTGCCTTTGCCCATTGCGATCTGCTGGTGATCGGCGCGGGGCCTGCGGGGCTGATGGCGGCGCTGGAGGCGGGGCGCGCGGGGCTGGATGTGATTCTGTGCGACGAGGACACGCGCCCCGGCGGGCGGCTGAATGCCGAGCGGATCGAGGTGGTTGGCCAGCTGGGCGCAGAGTGGGCAGCGGGGGTCGTGGCGGAACTGCGCGCGCTGGCAAATGTGCGGGTGATGACGCGCACCACCGTGACCGGGGCCTATGACGGTGGCACCTATGGCGCGCTGGAGCGTCTTGCGCCCGATGTGGCCGCGCGCGACGGCGCGCCGCAGGCGTGTTTTTGGCGGATCACGGCGCGGCGGGTGATCCTGGCGGCGGGCGCACTGGAGCGGCCCATCGCGTTTCGCAACAACGACCGGCCCGGCGTGATGATGGCCGGGGCCCTGCGCACCTATGTCAATCGCTGGGCGGTGGCGCCGGGGCGCGCGGTGGTGGTGTTCGGCAACAACGATGATGCCCATCGCACGGTGGCCGATCTGCTGGCCGCGGGCGTGCATGTGGCGGCGCTGGTGGATTCGCGGGCCGATGCGCGCACGGATCTGCCGGTGCGCCTGTATGCCGGGGCGCAGGTCTGCGACGTGCAGGGGCGCAGCGGCGTCGCATCGGTCAGCATCGCGACGGTCGGCGGCGTCGAGAAGGTGCAGGCCGATTGCCTGGCCATGTCGGGCGGATGGAACCCGACGATGCACCTGACATGTCACCTGGGCGGGCGGCCCGAATGGTCGCCCGAGCTGGCCGCATTCATACCGCGGGCAGGTGCCGTGCCGGGCATGACCGCTGCGGGGGCTTGCGCCGGGGTATTCTCTACCCACGGCTGTCTGACCGCCGGGGCCGAGGCCGCGCGCGCGGTGATTGCCGATCTGGGGCATCGCGCCCCCGCGACGGACCTGCCGCAGGCCGAGGATGCGCCCTATCGCATCGCGCCCTTGTGGACGGTGCCGGGCAAGGGGCGTGCCTGGCTGGATTTCCAGAACGATGTGACGGTCAAGGACGTGCGCCAGGCCGCGGATGAGAATTTCACCAGCGTTGAGCATATGAAACGCTACACCACGCAGGGCATGGCCCCGGACCAGGGTAAAAGCTCGAACGTGAACGCGCTGGCGGTGCTGGCCGATGCGACGGGGCGCGGCATCCCGGAAACCGGCACCACCACCTTTCGCCCGCCCTTCGTGCCGGTGCCGATCGCGGCGCTGGGGGCGGGGGCGCAAGGCAAGGGGTTTGCCCCGCAACGGTTCACCACCAGCCACACGGCCAGCGTCGAGATGGGCGCGCCGATGATCGAGGCGGGGCTGTGGTATCGCCCCAGCTATTTCCCCCGCACGGGCGAGCGGACATGGCGGCAAAGCTGCGACCGCGAGGTGGGGATGATGCGCAATGCCGTGGGTGTCTGTGATGTGTCCACGCTGGGCAAGATCGACATACAGGGTCCGGACGCGGGGGCGTTTCTGGACCTGCTGTATGTCAACACGTTCTCGACCCTGAAGGTGGGGCGCGCGCGCTACGGGCTGATGCTGCGCGAAGATGGCCATGTGATGGACGACGGCACCACGGCGCGACTGGCCGAGGCGCATTTTGTGATGACCACCACAACCGCCGCCGCTGGGCCGGTGATGAAGCATATGGAATTCGTGCATCAATGCTTGGCGCCCGATCTTGATGTCAGCTTCATCTCGGTGACCGAGCAGTGGGCGCAGTTTGCCGTGGCGGGGCCGAAATCGCGCGAGTTGCTGAACGGGCTGCTGGATGCGCCGGTGGACGATGCGGCGTTTCCGTTCATGGGCTGCGGCGCGGTGTCGGTGAATGGCATTGCCGCGCGGCTGTTCCGCATCTCGTTCTCGGGCGAGCATGCCTATGAGATCGCCGTGCCCGCACGGTTTGGCGACAGCCTGTTCCGGGACCTCGTGGCGCGGGCCGAGGCGATGGGCGGCGGCGCCTACGGGATGGAGGCGCTGAACGTGCTGCGCATCGAAAAGGGGTTCATCACCCATTCCGAAATCCACGGGCGCACCACGGCCTTCGACATCGGCATGGGCCGGATGATCAGCGGCAAGAAAGACTGTATCGGCAAGACCATGGCGGCCCGTCCGGGGCTGGTGGACGAGGGTCGCGCGCAACTGGTGGGTCTGGTTCCGATGGGGGCGGTCAAGCAGTTGACGGCAGGCGCGCATCTGTTTGGCCCGGAGGATTACACGCAGCCCGACAACGATCTGGGCTACATCACCTCGGTCGGATTCTCGCCCACTTGCGGGCATTTCATCGGGCTTGGCTTTGTCTCGGGCGGGGTGGCGCGGATGGGCGACACCCTGCGCATGGTGGATCGGATGCGCGGGGTCGAGACGCAGGTGCAGGTGGTGGATCCGGTGTTTTTCGACAAGGACGGAGGGCGCGCGCGTGGCTGAATTGCTGGCAACGACGCCCTGTGCCGGGCTGCTGCCCATCACCGTAGGGTCGGTCACGGCCGAGGAGGCCGCGGCAGGGCCGATGACCGCGCTGGCCCCGTTCAAGGGGCAGACGGGCGGGCTGGCGGATGCCTTGCAGGCGGCGCATGGGCTGGGCTGGCCCGCGCCGGGGCAACGCATGGTGCAGGGCGCGGCGCGGATCATGTGGTTCGGCCATTCCCATGCGTTGCTTACGGGCGCGGCGCCTGATCCGGCGCTGGCGGCCCATGCGGCGCTGACCGATCAATCCGACGCATGGGCGGTGGTGCGCCTGCACGGGGCCGGCGCGCGCGATGTGCTGGCGCGGCTGACGCCGCTGGACCTGCGCGATGCGGTTTTCCCTGCGGGCACCTGCGCGCGCAGCGATCTGGCGCACATGCAGGGGGCTGTGCTGCGCACGGGCGATCAGGCGTGGCAGGTGATGGTGTTCCGGTCGATGGCCGCGACGCTGGTGCATGATCTGGAGATCGCGATGCGCGCCGTTGCAGCGCGGGGCTGACAGGGCTTGCACCCCGGCATCGGCTTTGCCATCAACAGGTCAGTCAGTCTGAAAGGATGCAGACCATGCGAACAGTCCTGGCCGTTCTGGCCCTTGCCGCCGCAAGCGCGGCCCATGCCGAAACCGAAGCCGAGCGCATGGCGCGCTGCGATGCGCAGACCGAGATCGTGGCGCAGGCGCTGGAAATCCGCGCCGAGGGGCGAAACGAAAACCGCGCGATCCGCCAGATCACCCGCGCCCGCGCCGATCTTGAGGCACCCTATACCGAGGCGGTCAGCCCGCTGGTGGGCTGGATCTTTTCGCTGAACGCGGCCGAGCTTGAGGCCGATGTGGCCGGTGAATTCCGCGCCGCATGCGAAGGCTACAAGCCCTGATCGCAGGCGCGCATCTGGACAAAGCCGCGCACAGGCCCGATATTCAAGGGCATGAGTTTGCCCCCCGGATTCCTTGACGAGTTGCGCAGCCGCACCAGCCTGACACAGGTGGTGGGCCGCAAGGTGATGTGGGACAACCGCAAGTCCAATCAGGGCAAGGGCGACATGTGGGCACCTTGCCCGTTCCATCAGGAAAAAACCGCGTCTTTCCATGTGGATGACCGCAAGGGGTTCTATTATTGCTTTGGCTGCCACGCCAAGGGTGACGCGATCAGTTTCGTGCGCGAGACCGAGAATGTGGACTTCATGGAAGCCATCGAGATCCTGGCCCGCGAAGCCGGGATGACGTTGCCCGCCCGTGACCCGCAAGCCGCGCAAAAAGCCGACAAGCGCGGCGAACTGGCCGAGATCATGGAGCGGGCGGTGAAATTCTTTCGCCTGTCGCTGAACCAGCAGGCGGCGGGTGCGGCGCGCGAGTATCTGGTGCAGCGTGGGCTGGACCAGGCGGCGCAAGAGCGGTTCGAACTGGGCTATGCGCCCGAGGGCAACGCGCTGTTTGCCCATCTGACCGGGCAGGGCGTGGACCCGCAAAAGATCATCGATGCCGGGCTGGCGGCACGACCCGACGATGGGCGCGCGCCCTATGACCGGTTTCGCGGGCGCATCATCTTTCCGATCCGCGATCCGCGCGGGCGCTGCATTTCGCTTGGCGGCCGGGCGATGGACCCGAACGCGCGGGCGAAATACCTCAACGGTCCCGAGACCGAGCTGTTCGACAAGGGCCGCAGCCTGTACTGGCATGGCCCGGCGCGCGAGGCGGCAGGCAAGGGCCAGACCCTGATCGTGGCCGAAGGCTACATGGATGTGATCGCGCTGGTGCAGGCGGGGTTTGCGGCCACGGTGGCCCCGCTGGGCACCGCCGTGACCGAGGATCAGTTGCGCCTGTTGTGGCGGATCGCGGACGAGCCGGTGATCGCACTGGATGGCGACAAGGCCGGGCTGCGCGCCGCGCACAGGGTGATCGACATCGCGCTGCCGCTGTTGGAGGCGGGAAAATCCCTGCGCTTTGCGCTGATGCCCGAGGGGAAAGATCCCGACGATCTGATCCGCGCCAGCGGGGCAGGGGCCATGCAGACCTTGCTGGACCAGGCGCTGCCGATGGTGCACCTGCTGTGGCGGCGCGAGACCGAAGGACAGGTTTTCGACAGCCCCGAACGGCGCGCCGCGCTGGACCGCAGCCTGCGTGAGCGGATCAAGACCATCGCCGACCCCTCGATCCGCAGCCACTATGGGCAGGCTATCAAGGAGATGCGCTGGCAGTTGTTCAACCCGCGCCGGCCCGGGGGCAGCGGACCGAAAGGGCGCAAATGGCAGCCGCCGGGCACGCCGCAGGCGAGCACGAAATCCTCGGTCCTGGCGGGGGCGGGGGATCATGTACAGGAGCATATCCGCGAGGCGGTGATCCTGGCCACTTTGGTGGTTACGCCCGAGCTGATCGAAGAGGTCGAGACACAGCTTGAGCGGATGGAATGCCGCGATCCCGATCATGCCGCGATCCGCACCGTGCTGCTGGGACTGCCGCCGGGGGAGGATGCGCAGCAGGCCGTGGCCGCACATCTGGGGGGAGAGGCCCTTGAAAACCTCATGCACTCTCCCCACGTCGCCATATGTCCTGCGGTGCGACATCCCGGAGATGCCGAGCAGGCCCGTCTGACCCTGTCGGAAGTGTTCGGCAAGCTGATCGCGCTGCGCGGTCTGGATGCCGAGGTGGCCGAGGCCGCCGAAGAGATGACAGGGCTGGCAAACGAGGCGCTGACATGGCGGTTGCGCGAGGCGGCAGAGGCGTGCAACCGCGCCCTGCGCAGCCAGCAAGAGGACAGGGCCGCCTATGATCAGGGGGACAATGGCATGATGATAGACCGCGACGAACGCAGCGCATTTGACGCGCTGCTCAGCAAGATCACGTATTCGAAACCGGGCCGCTAGAGGTTCCGGTGAGGATTAGGTAAACAAAACTGGGTAAACGGTGCACGAATCACCCGTAACGCGTTATTGATTCGGACTCACAGCGAATCACCTCACGCCCGACGCACCTTGCAGGAGCAATGAATGGCAGCCAAAGACGCCGAAGACAGCCAACAGGACGTCAGCGAAGCCGAAGTCTCGCTCGACATGAGCCAGACCCAGGTCAAGAAGATGATCGCCGAGGCGCGCGAGCGCGGCTACATCACCTATGATCAGCTCAACCAGGTGCTGCCACCCGACCAGGTGAGTTCCGAACAGATCGAGGACGTGATGTCGATGCTGTCCGAGATGGGCATCAACATCATCGAGGAAGAGGAAACCGACGACGACGACGGCAAATCGACGGCGATCGTCGAAACCTCGTCCAACCGTGACGTGACGCTGTCCAGCGGGACGGCGGAAAAGCTGGACCGCACGGATGATCCGGTGCGCATGTACCTGCGCGAGATGGGCTCGGTCGAACTGCTGAGCCGTGAAGGCGAGATCGCCATCGCCAAGCGGATCGAGGCCGGGCGCAACACGATGATCGCGGGCCTGTGTGAAAGCCCGCTGACGTTTCAGGCGATCACGATCTGGCGCGACGAACTGCTGTCCGAGGATATCCTGCTGCGCGATGTGATCGATCTGGACGCCACCTTTGGCACCCAGATGGAAGGAGATGTCGAGGAGTCCGTGGTCGAGGCTGCCAATGTGTCCGCTGCGCCCTCCGAGAAGAAGGACGATCAGCCCGAGCTGGATGCCGACGGCAATCCGCTGAACACCGACGGCGACGACGACGAGGACGAGCAGGCCAACATGAGCCTGGCTGCCATGGAAGCGGCGCTGAAGCCGCGCGCGTTGGAAACGCTGGACCGGATTGCGGATGACTATGCCCGCCTGTCCGCCATGCAGGACAGCCGGATTTCCGCAACCCTGAACGAGGACTCCAGTTTCTCGACCGCCGAAGAGGAAACCTATCAGTCGCTGCGGTCCGAAATCGTGTTGCTGGTCAACGAACTGCACCTGCACAACAACCGGATCGAGGCGCTGATCGATCAGCTGTATGGCATCAATCGCCGCGTGATGTCGATCGACAGCGCGATGGTCAAGCTGGCCGATCAGGCCCGCATCAACCGCCGCGAGTTCATCGACGAATACCGTGGCCGCGAGCTGGACCCGAACTGGCTGGACGACATGGCCGAGAAGTCCGGGCGCGGCTGGAAGATGCTGATGGAGCGGTCGACCCCCAAGATCGAGGAACTGCGCGCGGACATGGCGCAGGTCGGTCAGTACGTGGGTCTGGATATCAGCGAATTCCGCCGCATCGTGCAGCAGGTCCAGAAGGGCGAAAAGGAAGCCCGCCAAGCCAAGAAGGAAATGGTTGAGGCCAACCTGCGTCTGGTCATCTCGATTGCCAAGAAATACACCAACCGCGGCCTGCAATTCCTTGATCTCATTCAGGAAGGCAATATCGGCCTGATGAAGGCGGTGGACAAGTTCGAATATCGCCGGGGCTACAAGTTCAGCACCTACGCCACATGGTGGATCCGGCAGGCGATCACCCGCAGCATCGCCGATCAGGCGCGCACGATCCGCATCCCGGTCCACATGATCGAGACGATCAACAAGCTGGTGCGCACGGGCCGCCAGATGCTGCACGAGATCGGCCGCGAACCCACGCCCGAGGAGTTGGCCGAGAAACTCCAGATGCCGCTGGAAAAGGTCCGCAAGGTGATGAAGATCGCCAAGGAGCCTATCAGCCTCGAAACGCCCATTGGCGACGAGGAAGACAGCCAGCTTGGCGATTTCATCGAGGACAAGAACGCGATCCTGCCGCTGGATTCCGCCATTCAGGAGAACCTGAAGGAAACCACCACCCGTGTCCTGTCCAGCCTGACCCCGCGCGAGGAGCGTGTTCTGCGCATGCGGTTCGGTATCGGCATGAACACCGACCACACGCTTGAGGAAGTGGGCCAGCAGTTTTCCGTGACCCGCGAACGCATCCGCCAGATCGAGGCCAAGGCCCTGCGTAAGCTGAAACATCCCAGCCGCAGCCGCAAGCTGCGGTCGTTTCTGGATCAGTAGGTCGGGACTGGCGGTTCTTGGGTTGGACTCCGTTTAGCTGGTGGAAGGCAAGGAATCGCGACGCGCGGCTTGGTGCGGCGCTTGGCGGGGTCGTGGACGGCGGTCAGCACGAAGAGGAAATCCGCGAGAGGTTTTCCACACTCCGGTTCGACGGCGACGCACCGGTTTTCGATGCGGATCTGTGCATTCTGGCTTTCTTCAACCGCAGCGGCTCCAACCTGCTGGGGGAATATCTGTCAAGTTTGCCCGGCTGCGGCGGGTTTGGTGAATCCCTGAATGCCCCGATGATCCGGCGCATCTCGGAAGATGCCGGCATCGGCTCGTTTCCCGATTACATCCGTCATCTGGTGAAACGTCAGGCGGGCCAGCGGCTTTGGGGCGTCAAGGCCGCGCCAGGCCAGATATCGTTTTTGCTGCGCTGGAACATTCCGGCCATGTTTCGCACCGCGCGTATCATTCACATCCGGCGCAATGATCTGGTGGCGCAGGCCGTATCGCTGCATTTTGCACAGGCAACCAAGGTCTGGACCTCGCGACAGCAGTCCGCGCAGGAAGTGGACCCCGATGTCGAGTACGACTTTGACGACCTGCGCCGCAAGTTGCACAGCGTGCAGAAAGCGAATTGCGATATCGAGGTTCTGGCAACTGTGTCGGGCCTGCCGGCGCAGACCATCCTTTATGAACAGATGGTCGCGCGCCCGACACAGACCGTGCACACGCTGGCCGATTTTCTGGGCATGGATGCCCAAGACTGGATCGCGCCACAGACACGGATGCAAAAGCAGATCATGTTGGCCAAGTCTGACATGGTGGCCCGGTTTCGTTCCGATTTGACGGCCAGTGTTTTGCGGACAGGATGATTGTCGACGCTGTTGCAGCCCGGCGTTGCGCGGAAGTCTTGGTTGAAACGTCGCATCGGCAAAAATGCCCGTTTTGGGCTGTTATGGGCGGTTTTTGGGTCGATTTGAGCGATTTTCGGCAGGTTGACGCAAGTTCTTCTGGCGCGAATGTGACGGGCGCGGTAACCTGCACCCACGCATATCACCGGGAAAACCCGGCACTGTGATAGTGCGGATATAGTCTCATCAGGATCACAATCATGCAAGATATCGAACAGACGACTGCCAATGCGGTCAACGAAGAAAAAAAGGCCCGCCGCAAGATTGCCCGCAAGATCGCGCTGGCGTTCTGGACGGCCGAGTTCAAGAAATCCAACCCCGAGGCCGATGATGCCACGATCAAGGCGGCCTGGGGTGATGCGCGTCGGGAAAAGACCAAGGCCGCGTTGGTTGCAATGCGCCGGTTGGAAAAAAACGGTGTGGTGATTGCACCCGCGCAGACCGAGGCCAAAGCAGCCTGAGTGCGCAACCACGTTCGGTCTCAGGGCAGGCGAAAGCCTGCCCTTTCGCGTTTGTGGCACAGGGCGGGTCGGGCAAAGCCAATGCTGCGCTGCCTGCGCCTTGGCATATGCGTCGTTCTCACCCAATCGTGAGAACCCGGCCCGCTCTATGCACTATAGTTCTGGGTATGGAGGATAATACTACAGTTGCGGATATCGGAGATCTCTGATTCAACTCTATTCGAGGGAATGGGAGGGTTGGGTCATGACTGTATCGGACTGGGCTGGGGCGG